>JAAYNE010000041.1 GCA_012521015.1 Clostridiaceae bacterium
CTGAGAAACAGTGATATTATAACACTGCATACACCGTTAAACAGAGAAACGCGTTTTTTAATTAACAGTAATAATATTGGTTTTATGAAACCTAATGCTTTTCTGATAAATTGTGCCAGAGGTGAAGTAATTGAAATTGGTGCTGTTGCCCGGGCTTTAAATGAAGGGAAAATAGCTGGGGCAGCAATTGATGTTTTTGAGGTTGAACCGCCTCTTCCATTGGATCATGTTTTGTTTTCAGCAAAAAACACTATATTAACGCCTCACGTAGCATTTGCAACGCAAGAATCAATGATAAGGCGTGCAAAGATTACATTTGACAATATTTATGCCTGGCTTGACGGAAAACAAATTAATAAAATAATTTAGACATATGAACCACTATTCATTATTTTCGCAATCTTCATACTGAATTCTAGGCCTTACGGATTTCTTAGTCTTGATTCTAAATCTTTGACCCTGGATTTAATTAACCTTGATAACTCTGGTAAATTCATCATCAGGCTTTCCTGCGGGGTCTTCCATCCCGGTCTTTCCGGTGTTTGCAGGGGAAATATGGACATCCTGCATTACAACTCATTATGAACCGGAAGACTATGATGATAATTTATGTCTACTAAACTTATTCATAAACTGGCAAAAGCTAAGCGATGGATATTCTAATTCGGAAAAAGCACGAAATTTGTTGTAATAGAAGTTTTTCTATGGTAGTTTGTATTTGGCAAAAATACAAAAGTTAAAGGAGTAGAGACACTTGGACAAAAACTATTCAGTCAGACTTGAGGAATGTGATAAGATTGCTGCCATTAAAGTTTATCGTGAAATAACGGGGGCAGGTCTAAAAGAAGCGAAAGAGGTGATAGATGGCACGCCGGGTATCATTTTTAAGGATTTATCACTTCTTGAAGCAAATGATATCATTAAGAAATTTCGAGCAAGCTATTGTGATGTAACCTTAGTTAATGAGCCATCCAGCTCCCTTGGTTCTAAACCGGGAGACAAAACACATTACGAAGGCCCGGACATATCAAAATTAGAGGGAAAGGAATTATTGGAAAAGCTGGTGAAAGCCAGAGACACAATTGTTGCTGCCGAAAAACTTCAGTTTGAATTAGAAGGCATAGAAAAGGCCCTGGAAGAGATAAATAAGAAAACGAAAGACATTGAAAATAAATCCGGTTTTATTACTTATCTAGGTACTATAATCAGTGCGGTTTTAGGTGTTTCGCTATTTAAATTTATAGGTTTGATTGTGGGTTTAATAGCCGGTTGGTTTGTTTTTGCCATAATTGATTCTATGGTAAACAAGGACAAAAATTCTGAAAAAGCGCAGCTTTACTATAACGAAAACTACCCACCAATGGAGAGTAAGAAGAACGAAACATTAAACAGAGCAAAACGGTTTTTTAATTCATCCGAGTTTACTGAAGCACGGGCAGTCATTCCAAATGATTACTTTGATAGTATTTCAGCCGAGTATTTGGTAAATGCAGTTGAAAACAAGAGAGCTGACTCAATCAAGGAAGCCATAAATCTTTACGAGGAATACCTGCATCGCAGCAGGATGGAAGAATTGCAGAA
>JAAYNE010000042.1 GCA_012521015.1 Clostridiaceae bacterium
AATATTTTTCATCGATTTTTAATATTTTCTTGCCAATGTAATCGTACCTGGGTACCTTATCGATTATAAATGCTTGCCGGCACATTTCTAAATAATTTAAAATTGTATCAACAGAAACCTTTATCAATTCATTTTTCAGATAGTTTTTTATACTGTTTGCAGAAAAAGTTTGACCAATATTTTCAATCGTAAAATTAAGTACCCTCTTGAATAAATCTACATCTCTTATGTTGTGGTAGGACAGAACATCTTTCACTATTACAGTATTGTATACATCTCTCAAATATTTGAAACTAGGATCTTTTTCAAAGCTGAAATACTTTAAAATAGGCATTCCGCCAAATTCTAAATATTTATTAAATAGATCTTTATCCGTTAATCGCAAATCTGAATATAGTTCTCTAAACTCCGTAAAACTAAAAGGTTTAATTTCAAATTCTACATATCTTCCTGCTAATAAGCTGCTTAAATCACCGGATAATAATGACGAATTAGATCCTGTAATATATATATCGCAATCAAAATCTACTCTTAAAGCATTTATGGCTTTTTCCCAATTTTTTATCAATTGAATTTCATCAAAGAAGAGGTAAAATCTATCTTTATTATTTCCGATTCTCTCTTTAATGTATGAAACTAAATCTTTTGCATCACTTATTTCTGAAAACTCAAAAGATTCAAAGTTTATGTATATTTTATTATCTTCTTTAACGTGCCCTAATATTTCATGCCCTATTTGATGTAAAAGGGTTGATTTACCAACTCTTCTCATCCCAACTAAAATTTTGATAATAGGTTTATCAATAAATGGGTTAATTCTATTTATATATTTATATATTCATCTCTTTTAATCAGTTTCATAGCATCACTCATGGCAACCTCTCCAGCAACCTCTATATCGCCCTCCACTCTATGATTTCGATTATAAGCGAAAGTTAATGCTATTTCAATCTGAATTTCGATTATATTTGAAACTTATAAAGATTTGTTTGCTTGTTTCAATTATAACCGAAATATAAGCTTGTTTTTGATTTAACTATGCTCTAGTTGAGTGACCTTCCGAAGACGCGGTTTCCAAATTTTTCACATCAAAGCAAACGTAAATTTGCAACGCAAATTTTTACGTTGCACTTTTGCGTAGCGGTATAACGATAAAAGCTCTAACCTTTCGACTAGAGCTTCTCTCATTAAACTATTATAAAAATATATAAACTACTTACTACAAAGAATTTTCAAAGTCTTTGTGCTTTTTTAAGAACCTTTTTTATAGTCTTTAAGTATTCTTTGCAATAACTCTTAGGTGTTCGTTTTGTTTCTCCATCCTGGACCTACCATGTTGTTAGTTTACTATATTATTGTCCAAGATTTTGGGTTCAGTTCAGGCAATGGCCTTCCGAAAGCGTGTTTTCCATCATTTGAGTAACTTTACACCATGTTTTTTTATCATTATTAGAAAATTTTTAGTATTAACTTCTTTTTCAAAAGACCATTCAATAAGGGTAATGTTATTTTTCTTACAAAGTTTTCTCTTTCTTTCATCTAACATAAGTCTATACTCAAAAGCTTCAACTCCACCAAAGAATTCAATCGGTCTATAGTGCTGTTCGCCTTGGTATTCTATGCCTATTTTTTTAGAAGGAATATAGATATCTAGTGATTGCCTATTCAACCATAATGTTCTATATTGAAAAACAGCATCAGGAAAATAATTCTTTGTTAGTAAATAAAGAGCAAATTCATTAATAAACTGTGGGGGAATTAATTTTTCTTCTTTCAATTTAAAAATTAATTTAGAAACTTCTTCTTCCCATTTTTTTCGCCAATTAAAAGTATGATATTCACCTTTTATTTTTTTCGAAGAACGTTCATCAAGTGCATGCATCAATATGTATTCGATTTTATTTTGAAATAATGTTTCATATGGAAAGATATCAATAACTCGATTCTCAAATTCATGATAATCAGTTATGTAATTCGTCATTAAAAACTTTTTAACTGCTAATTCTGTTTTGAAATTTTCAAGTACCTCATCATTGGCAATAATCTCTGATTGGCTATCTCTTTTTAATCTATATAGAAAAAATAAATCATTCACAGAGCAGCCTTTAATTTTCGGCCCTGATAATATCCCAATTTCATCTAAATATAAAAGTAAATTTCTTAGATAAAAATTTTCTATATCAATTGTAATTTGAATATTTCGAGTAGCATCCTCTGGCAAAATATTTTTAACATTTTTAATTTCGACTTCCTCTCTAAAAATATTTTCCAACAAAATTAATCCAATATCATTATTTACAGAAAAATATAAATTTAGTTTATTATCATCTACAACTCTATTTTTTGTACTATATCTTTTAAATCGGTCAAATCTTGATTCCCACGTTTGAGATCCCAAGTTATAGATTTTGTATTGAAATTCTTCTTTAAAAATTATTTTTTTTGAAACCAAATCTATTCCTACATATTCATAGGAGCCTTCAGTTCCACTAATTACTATTAGCTTTGCTGTTTTGCGTAACGGAATTATTTCAACAGGATTTCTTATTATTGAAACTACCTGATTATCTACGATAACATTCAATTTTTCACAGTTATACATATTTTCAAATCGTGATTTAATAAGAACTTTATTCAGCAAAAATGCCGAATCAGCACTTGAAATACTTAATGTTTGCTCTTTTAATTTATCAATTTTCACTGACTTATTATCAACTGATTTTTTCGAACGATAACCAGAGTTAACTTGCCATGCTGTGTATTGATTTTCTACTAGATAACTATTTTCTTCTATCTCTTTATCTCCTTTTTTTGTAGGAAGAATAAGATTATATCCTAACAAGTTAATTACTTCATCATAAGAAAAATTGTTGAGAATCAATTCCGCAATATTCTCTCTGCTAGACTTGCCTTTACACTTCAAGTTTTTTGTTTTAATTACTTTTCTCAAATCTGCAACTGGAGCAAATCGTAACAGTTCATTTTTATTTGCTTCTCTTAAGTAACCTCGATTCACTAACGAATCCAACATTAATTGTGGATGATGAACATGAAGAGAATACTCATAGATACCCAAAAACACATTATTTCTAGTTTTTGCTTTACCATATTTAGTTCGAATAATCATAACGATTTCATGTGGATATAGACCACTATTTGAAGGCTTCGCATCCAGAATTAATTCTTTTAATAAATCATTATCACAATAAGTTTCCGACATAGAAATTAGCCTTTCGTTTCAATATTTTAGAAGCTAAAATTCTTTCTAAATTTATATTTAATGTAATTACTTATTAAGTATACACATTATTCAGGAGCGTTTATATTGATTCAACATATTCTTTCACCACTCATAACTACTTTATTAAGTAAATACAAATTCTATTTGCTTTTCAAATCTGAGTTGATAAAAATATTTCCATCTAAATTTTCACAGTCACTGAGCTTCACAATTTTTGCAATCTTCACTAAATTATTCTTTAGTAAATAGGTTTTATTTTCGTAACCTACTATACACTCCATTTCAATATCATCAATGATTCTATTTTCCGTAATATAATTTAGATTCTCATGAACTATTATTCTGAATTCTTGTTGGTGTATATAGCTTGGGTGTTTATACAGTAATGAATTTTCATTACCTTCCAATATCCTATGGGTATCCTCTATATTCAAAAAGCGATAAACTACTGTCCCTATTGTTAAAGCGTATTCTGTTTCTAATTCTTTATTCCTTAATCTTTGTATAAATTCATTATAATTAATAATCGTGACACATATTTGGCTTGAAAATCTGTTATTAATCTGCTTGGTACAATTATTTTATCATCAACACACTGATCTTCATATGCAGCATAAAAGCAATATATCGGATGTGAATTTCCAACGTATGCCATAGAATTATGGGAAAAAGCACCCTCTCTAATATCTCCCTGTCCCGCCGCTTCTATGTTGTGAAAATATGCTGCTTGATTCACAAAAAGCTTACCATCTAAAAGATCTTTAGCATATTCATACTTGGATGTGAATTTAAGTAAATATTTTATTTCCATCATTATTATAAAAAGGAAAGACAATTTATTTCCTCTGATTTACTCCTCTTCTTCCCTCGGTCCATTGAACATTTGTTCCAATGTACTCGTAAAAGTGTTTTCTGACCTCGAAAGTGCAATCTCAATAATTTCTTTCGGTACCTGCAATTCGTTATAAACCACAACCATGAATAAACGAAAGGCAAAATTTTCAAGATCGTATTCAATCCGCATTTCTTCAAAATGATTAATCTCTGTTGCCGGTTTCGATTTACCATAATTGTAATGAGAAAGATAATTCCGCTTTTTAGCCAATTTACCACTTATTAATTCAATTTCCTTTTCCTTTAAGTCGAAAAAGTCATTGAATGCTCTTATTAGATCTATAAAGCGAATGCATAAAGAAAGATATTCCTCTCCTTTCTCCTTTCTTACTTTTTCTGCTTCCTTTTCTCGATAAATTCTAGAATAGTGTTCCAATGCATGACAGATATTTAGATAACGATTGGAACCAACTGATTTATACGATATGACGTCTGAATACAGTTTTATGAGCGGTTGATTCTTTTTTCGATTCCAAAATTGAACCCAATTTGCCCAAATTGGAACTACATATTCTTTTATATCTGAGAAAAGTATTTTAGCCGGTTCTTTCTTGTATTGGGTATAGTACCTTCTATTATCATTTATAAGTAATTGCGTTGACTCAGGATAATCAACACTATCGCTTTCAAAAAAGACATGAACTTCACTCGGCAAATTAACATGCTCCATCAAAATAAAGCTGAAAAAGTGTGTAATGCAAGCAACAAATTGAATAATCTCATTGATTTCAAATTCAGTATTAGGTTCAACGATAATACGATTATCACTTCGTATCGTGAACGTATTTCGTGAATCTTGAAACTGATAAAAACGATTAAGATAAATTTCCACCGAAGAATCGGATCCGGATTCAGTCAGCATTGATGAAACCATTGGTTTTAAGGAAATACTATGTGAGAGATCAGAAATACACGTATTTATACTTACAATATTTTGAAAAAAGAAATTATCCAGTTCAGGTAGGGAAAAAGAGTAACTTAATATTTTAGCAGGATCAAATTTAGCTCCTATTAGAATCTCAAAGGGTAGAATATTAACATAAGCTATATTCTCATCTACCGTGACATTTCCAAACACAGCGCTATCAATTTGAATTACTGAGTCACCTTTTATTCCATTTAAAGAAAATGCGGCATCATTTTCATCTTGACTGATCGTTCGATAGTCAACAATGTCCATCTCTCCTGTAAACCAAATGTTATCTTTGGGTTTTACAAAATACCCTGTAATAGTAATTCCACTATTCGTATGTAAATCAACAATACGGCCTAACCAATCTTCCATCATACTTTATGGTCCCCCATTCTGCTTTGATAAATGTTGAACAAATGAAAAACTTGAAATTGAGGGCTTTTTAATAGTTCAAAACCATACCACTTCCCTTGTTTTAACTCATTTTTAGATTTTTCAACCAGTTTGATCTCAATTTCTCAAAGTCCTTGATATATTAGATTATTTCTCTATCTACACTTTCCAATCATCTAGATAGGGATTTAATTTTATTTGAACTGTTCCCGTTTTATCTTTCTGTCTTTCTTCGAAATACACAATCTGTGTCAAAAGAATTATTGTCTCTCTAACAGTTCTTAGCAATTCAATTGCTAAACGTTCAAATTCATATTGTGAGACAACCATATCTAATAAAGAATTATTTTCCTCCTCTGGTTTTGTTAACCAGTCATCTACTATTTTAAGATATCTATGTTCCATAGTATTTCTAATTAAATATGCTCGATTTAGACTAGGGTTAATAATACCTTTATATTCACTTTCAGTAGAATTATATAAATCTTTTTTTATCCAGTATAACCCTCTCAGTAAATAATTATTTTGCATCATTCTAAAAATCTTATTCTGAGTCTTTCCATTTTTCCTTTTAGCCCATAGTCTATTAAAGTCTATTCTATTTTGCCCAATGCCTATATTTAAATACTCATTTAAAAAGAATGCAATTCTATCAAAAATCGAATAAATTGCTCTATATCCACTTTTTATTTTTTCTATATTTAAGCTATATACTGGATAGTCAAATGTATCCACCATAAAAACTTCTTTATCAGAAAAATGCTGAGTTTTATTATATATCCCATCAAATATTAAATATCTTGACGAACAGTATTCTTGTTTAATTTGATTAAATAGACCATGATAATCGTAATTAAACTTTACTCTTGAGAAAATCATATCTGGTAAATGAAGACAATCATTGTCTCTATTTGCACTCTTGTCTAAGTCGTTTAAGGTATTTAATGTTAGGCTATTATATGCTTTCCAATTTGAATATCTTTTCATTTCGTTGATTGAAGAATCCGCCCAATTAATTTTATTTACATTCATGAATAATAATGAGGAAGATACATCAAGATTATCGTATTCTGTGCTCCTAAAAACAGAAAGAATCTCATTAAAGCCTTTCTCAAAATATTGTTTAGCCTCTTCATGTACATTGTCATCTGTTGATTCAATAGCTATCTTAAATAACTTCAAAGCCTCCTGATAAAGGATACACTTATGTCCATCATTATAATCCATATCTCCATAGTGCTTTAAATAACCACCTAAATTCCCAATTGCCATACCAAATCCTTTTGCTGCTGATTCATTTATAGAACTTATCGCTGATGGTATACGACCTATTGAAGATAATATATTTGAATAGTTAACTATTGTGGAATGATATATTGACCAGAAATTTCCCGCTTCATTTAAATTAAATTTTTTTGATTTGCTTAAATAGGACTTTTGAAATTCTATAGAATTCCTATAGTAGTAAAGAACTTTTTCTAAATAACACTCTAGCTCTAAGTTTTTTACCTTCTTTAGATTTATTAGCTCACTTGTAGAAGTCGCTGCACTATAATAATGTTTAGCTCTAATCATAGTATGTAATTGAGAATCTTCAGCTAAATTAGAGTTATCTACGATTAAAGCCTCAAGCTTACTTATGTTTTTGCTTAATAAGGCGTCATCATGCTCTTGTGACATTTTAAGCATTTTTTCATTCTCGAACCAAATCATATTTTAATACCTCGGTACTGTCATTATTAGGAAAACTCTAAAAGTTTTGTTTTCCTTGTAGGAAGAGTTTACCAAATAATAGAAAGAATCATCTTTACAAAAACGCCTATCAAAAGAATTTGTCTCCCCCTCGCCTAAAGGCATCTGATTATAATCATATTCAAAATACAAACAAATCCTATTTGAGCTATTTATCTATAATTGGAAAACACATTTTTGAAAGTCCATAGGCTTAGGTGTAGCATATTGTTGTATTTGTTTTACGTATCCTGTCAGTATATGCGGAAATTTCCCCTAAAATGTTATCAGTACATAATTCACATCACTTGTTTGAAATGTATCAAATGAATCCTTTATGTTTATTTCTTGCTGCTATTCGTCATCACCCTCTTTACCGTACCATTTCAATTCGTGATGTTTTGCAAACATTTCTTTTATTTCAGTAATCAACTTTCTTGCCATAATAGAATCATTTATTATGATTTTATTCATTATCATTAGGTCAATCAATGAAGCTTCTATTGTTTTAACTCCAGCCTCCGATTGAATTATAAAAGAATCTATTTGGTTAGTAGCTATACCAATTTGAGTGTCTCCTGTTACCTCAGATATAGGAGTATTAGTACAATGACAAAATCTATTGAATGTTCTCTTTAGGAAATAAACATCGCTAAGGTAATCTAATGTTAATGTAAGCACATTCATCATAGATGAAGGTTCAAAGTTTCCTTCGTTAATTGCTTTTGTTAAAGAGATACAGTTGACACTAATCTTTTCGGTGATCGGAACCATATGTTCACAAATGAAATTTATATATCGTTCCTCTTTTTCTTTATCAAAAACAAAGTCCTCATCAGTCAATAGTTCTCTTGTTAAACTATAGTCGCCTGGGTTAATGATTAATTGATAACATTCTATACCGCGCTCTTCACAAACATCCCACAACAGTTGTTTACATATATCGTCAAGATCAAGTCCCAAAGTAATAGACTTAACAAACGGCGCTTCAACAAATATAGGAGTATAGGGTTCTCCTTCAACATTAATAATTCGCCATTCTTCTTCGTAACTCCAACATTTATTTTTGGCCAGCAAATAAGAGAATATGGCATTAATATTAACCTTCTCGGTTATTAATTCGTCTTTTTCATCTTTTTTTAATTCTGTAAGGCCCAGATCCTTAAGTGAAATCGTAGGACGAACTGATGAATAATTGACAGGATACATAAATCCTATAAACTTATCCATCTTCCCAAAATCATATTCAACACATATCCCAGAATATGAATTGGCATAATGAGACCACATAAGCTGATTATCCCAACCACTTGCACTAAAACATGTTACTGTAATTTTCGAAAGAAAATCGGTGAGGGATGGAAGATATATTTCACCTCTAATCTTAACAACTACCTTTTCTAGTTCTTTTAAACACTCTTCCATATTAAATGCTTCAACAATAGTTTTTTCCTCAATATCTATATTTTGGTAGTCTTTAATAAGCAATGAAAAAACAAAGAACGCATCTTTGTTAAGATATTTTTTTACCTCGGACGGACATTTATTATAGAGTCTATTTAAATCCCTTGTGATAAATTGCGGTAATTTATGAAGCGGAACTTTTGCTATTGCGCTTTGGATAAAAATATAATTTTTTAGTTTATTAAGTGCATTAAAAAAGTCTAATGTTTCCCCAACAATCCTGTACTTCAACAAGTTTTTGATAACCATCTTAAGGTTTAAATCCAAAGTAGGATCAACTTGATCAATAGCTAAGTCAATGCATTCTTCATATACTTTTTCTACAGAGAAGCCAATTTTAGAATCGAATGGGTCATTCATTTGTAAAGGCGTACGTGCGTAGACCACACCATGCCTTATATTTTCAATGTCATATATAATGGCGGCATCTCTTCTACACGGTCTATACTGGTAAAATAAATTTCCAGCTTTACTAATATCCTCTTTCATTTTTTCTATAGAAAGATTGTCAGCACTATTCATTATTTCAACTCCATATTGTTCTCATTTAGCTGTTTTACTATAATAAATTATCATGTTATTATTCCCTATTTTCGTCCAGACCCTGTAGGTAGTTGCATACTTATTCCTAGTCTATTTTGTATTTAACTGAAAAAATATCATTCCCACTCAATCGTAGCAGGTGGTTTACCTGTGATGTCGTAGACGATGCGGTTGATGCCGGAGACTTCGTCGGTGATGCGTTTGGTGATTTTGCGTAAGAGGGCGAATGGAATTTCTGCCGGTTCGGCGGTCATGAAGTCAACTGTTTTGACTGCTCTCAGGGCAAGCGTGTAGTCATAAGTTCGGGCATCATCTTTGACACCGACTGATTTGAGATTAGTCAAAACTGCAAAGTATTGACTGAGTTCACGATCCAGTCCGGCTTTTGCTATTTCTTCACGATAAATCGCATCTGCATCGCGTAAGAGATCAGCTTTTGCTTTGGTAATATCGCCGATAATCCTGATTCCGAGTCCCGGCCCCGGGAACGGTTGACGCCAAATCATATCTGCCGGTATGTCCAGAGCAAGTCCGACTCGGCGAACTTCATCTTTGAACAAATCTGCCAAAGGTTCAATAATACCTTTGAAGTCAATATCTTCCGGCAAGCCGCCGACATTGTGATGACTCTTGATCAGCTTGCTGTCACCTGCACCTGATTCGATAATATCGGGATAAATTGTACCTTGAACGAGATATTCGGCATTCTCAATTTTTTGCGCTTCTTCTTCAAAAACCCGGATAAACTCCTCACCGATAATTTTTCTTTTTTGTTCGGCATCCACGACATTTGCCAGTTTGCCGAGGAATCTGTCTTCCGCATTAACCCGAATGAAATTCATATCAAATTGCTTACGGAACATTTGCTCAACCTGATCACCTTCATTTTTGCGCATCAAACCGTGATCGACAAAAATGCAATAGAGTTGTTTTCCGATCGCCCGATGAACCAAAACTGCGGCAACCGAAGAATCAACACCGCCGGATAATCCCATGATCACCTTACTGTTGCCGACTTCTGTCTTGATCTCGGCAACTTTGTTTTGGATAAAATTATCGATCAGCCAGTCACCTTTCAGTTTTGCCTGATTGAATAAAAAATCCTGCAAGAGCTGTTTTTCCGAATCTGTTTGTTTAAATGCAGGAACTTCGGAACTGACATAGATGTTCTTCGCCTGATCAGCCGTGATCAGATTATCATCCAGACAAATCGCCAAGACCGGCAATTCCAGGGTGAGAATATCAGAGATGGCTTTGGTCAATTTTTGTTGAACTTGCGGATTCGGTTTCTCATAGGATGAACCGATCAGAATCACTGCCTGATAGTTTTCCGCTTGCAATTTATCAAGCGCAAGCGTGTACGGCTTGACTTCCGAATAGACGTTCAAATCTCTGACTCGTCTGGCAATAATTTGTGCATAGGGTGAACCGCAATCCAAGATTAATATTTTTTGAAAATTTACGCCCGGCATATTTTTCACTCTTTCTATTTAATATGATTTAAATTCTATTAGATTCTAGATATTAACAAAGCTCAATTCTTTATATATAAATTAATATGATTTAATTATCTGGTTACTCTCAGTAAAGTAATTCTATTTTTTTATTTAGTTTAATCAGCTTTGTTATTTTTCCCAAACTACATATTCTGATCATCGAATGAATTGAGGATTTCCTCCAACTTCGGCATGACTTTGGCAAGGCTTCCTTCTTTGAACGGATTCTCCAGATTGGCAACTTCCAATAATTCCAGGAAAGGTTTGCTGCCGCCTGTTTGGCATAATTTTAAATAATCTGCCCAGGCATTTTCCGGATCAGCCAGACTTTTGAGCAAAAATTGGAAAGCACAAACTTGAGCTAAAGTGTAGTCGATGTAATACATCGGCGCACCGAAAATATGGAGCTGGCGCATCCATTTGCCGCCGTTTTCCAAAAATTCATCGCCGTCAAAATCCAGATGCGGTTGATATTTCTGCTCGATTTCACGCCACATTGCATTGCGTTCCGCAGGTGTTGCCTCAGGATTAGCATAAACCCAGTGTTGATATTCATCGACCGCTACGCCGTAGGGAATAAATTCAATCGAACCGCTTAAATGGGAAAACTTGAATTTGTCGGTTTGCTCTTTAAAAAATAAATTCATCCAGGGCCAAGTCAAAAACTCCATACTCATTGAGTGAATTTCCGCAGCTTCTAAAGTTGACCAAATCAAATCCGACGGGAAAATGTCACGACTTTGGAAACATTGGAAAGCATGACCCGCTTCATGGGTCATTACTTCAATATCACCCTGGGTGCCGTTAAAATTAGCAAAAATAAACGGCGCTTTGTAATCAGAAATCAAGGTGCAATAGCCGCCGGCTTCTTTACCCGGCTTAGCCAATAAATCCATCAGTTCATAATCCAGCATGAAATTAAAAAACTCGTCCGTTTCAGGTGAAAGCTCCTGATACATGGTTTTTGCCTGATCAACGATAAAATCAGAATCACCCTGGGGCAACGGATTTCCTGTATTGAAATTCAAAGACTCATCATAATGTTTCAATTCGGACAAACCCAATCTGGCTTGTTGACGTTGTTTTAGCTTGCTGACCAGCGGCACGATTTCCGTATAGACCTGATTACGATATTTTGCGACATCAGCCGCATTATAATCTGTTCTCGACAAGCGGTAATAAGCCAATTCAATGAAATTTTCATAACCTAAAGTCCTCGCAATTTTTGTTCTGACTTTGACCAAATCATCATAGATGCGGTCTAGTTGCTCCTGATTATCGGCATAAAATCCGTAATAAGCAGCGGTCGCAGCTTTGCGTCTTGCCCGGTCTTTATCCTGACGGAAAGGAGTCAGCTGAGCTAAGGTATAAGTTTCGCCTTCAAATTCCACTTCCGCTGAAGCCACTAATTTGGAATATTCCGTCGAGAGTTTATTTTCTTCAATTAAGTCCGGCAAAATCTCCGGTTTAAAAGTTTTTAACTTAACATCAATTAAATTGAAATACTGTTTGCTGAGTTTTTCCTCAAGTTCAGCCCGAAATAGAGACTTGACCACAGCTTGATCAAATTGATTTGTCATTTCTTCAAAGAGCGGTGAGTTCTCATTAAAAAATTCTATTTCCTGATCATAAAATTCATCTCTGGTATCAATTGTATGACGAATACTCGCCAAAGTATTCATCGTGCCAAAATGGCTTTTGATCGATTCTAAACGTTGGATACATATTAATTGTTGGTTTACATTCTGTGAGTTATCAAATAATTCGATGATCGAATTGAAGTCAGTTTTTAATTCATCCATATCCGGTCTTTGATATGGTAGTTTATGAAATTTTTGCATTGTGTTTCCTTGTTAATTTCTAATTTTTATTTTTAGTTTTTGTTTTAGTTTCAAATTCTACGTTTTGTTTCTAGTGTTATTGCTTGTCTATTATCCACTATCCACGCTTGTTGGCTTACAGCAATCAAATAATTATCAGTATTCAATCCCCGGTCTAGCCATTAATTTTTCCGTATTGTAGGGATGTTTTACTGCACGTATTTCAGAATAATAATCTGCAATATCAATTAAAGTCTGCGAAGGATTGCGTCCGGTTAAGACTACTTCCAGATTTTCCGGTTTTTTCTGGAGAAAGTCTAACAAAACTTGCTCCGACAGCATTCCGGAACTGATCGCACCCAGTGCTTCATCCAAAATCAGCAAATCGATCTCATTCTCGTCCGCCGCAGAAATTCCTTGTATCAAATGTGATTCACACCAAGCTTTGGTTTCGGTTTTTTCTTCTTCGTTCATAACAAAAGTAAATTTATTTGTCGGCATTCCGCTCAGTACTTTTACATTTGGTAAATTTTGTAAAATCTTGAGCTCTGAAGAATCTCCGAATTTCAGAAATTGGATGAACATCACTCGCAGACCATAGCCCGCCGCTCTTACGGCCAAGCCCACAGCCGCAGTAGTTTTGCCTTTACCGTCACCTGCATATAAATGAATTTTGCCTGTTGTAATATTTGATTGTTTGTCTTCCATATCTACTATCTCTCTTTTCTGAATTTTTGAGTTATTAAGAATTTTGCCAAATCATTTTATAAAAATTATTACTAAATAATATAATAACACATCCAGATTAGCGCAGTTGAAACAAGATCTGCGAATTACCATTTGCAATTTGCTTCAACTCGGATAAACTTATCTTGAATTAGCATGATTTTAATTCGTAATGTTGGTAAATCATGAATTATTATTCTTAACTTAGAATGATTTTTATTTCGAAGTGGTAGTCAGTCAGAGGATAATATCTTCATTAAAAATGTTCAAAGTTCGGAGTATTGTAAGCGGAGTGTTGGCAAAATGAACTACATATTAACAGGAATGCCGGGCAGTGGCAAAACTACAATCGGAAAACTGTTAGCGGATAAGTTAAATTATGATTTTATCGATAGTGATCATTATCTGGAATCATTATTTGATGAAACTATTCCCCAGATGTTTGCCAAAAGTGAAGCTTATTTCAGAAAGCATGAGACTTTAGCTATTAAGGCTTTATCCGAATTTGACCGAACTGTTATTTCCACGGGCGGCGGTGTCGTCTTATTTGAAGAAAATATGCAGTTTTTGAAAAAAAACGGCTTGATCATTTTTCTTGATCGCTCACCCGATGCAATCATCCAGGATATTGAGAACAGCAGCAGACCGTTGCTGGCCGACGATAAATCTCATCTGTTTACGCTATATGAACAAAGAATTGAACTTTATCGCAAGTATGCCGATTTGATCATTACCAATAATCAACCGATCGAAAATGTCTGTCAGTCAATTATCGATAATATTTCAAATTGAAAAGTGACAACATAACAGGTTTTGCCACAGGTTTTTAGCATAAGTTGCTGCGTTGTCACCTTTTGATTGATGATTAAATTGAAAAGTGACAACATTACAGCTTGTGCCACGATCTTTTGGCATAAGTTGAAACATTGTCACCTTTAGGAAAGTTTACACTATTTTCACCGATTACGAATTTACGAACTTACGAGCAGCCAGTTGTGGTGCCGCAGTCAAGGCAGACATCACAGGTACCGTTGCGGACCATGCGAGCACTGGAGCAATTGGGGCAGGTCGTGCCGTCGTAGATTCTTTCGCCATACTGGGCGGCTTCGATTGCATCCTCATGGACATATTCTTCGAATCCGACCTGAGTAATCATCGGTGTTGAACCGGTTTCGGCACTTTCCTGAAGCCCCTGACCGAAACTGTATCCGCCGACATTTTGTAAGTTTTCAATTTGTTCCTGATCCGGTTTAACCTGGATTCTGGTATAATCGCCAATTTCCAAATCAATAATCTTGCTGATCAAATCCGAGATAGAGGTACAATATTTAATGTTCGGATGACGTGATACGAAACCGTATGGTTCATATTTTTGACCGCGCAACATTTTGGCAATATTGTGGGGCGGGATTTTGTATTGCAACATGACAGAAATTGTCTTGGATAATGAGTTTAGTAAACCCATGATTGTTGTTCCTTCACGGTCAGTTGTAATATAAATCTCGGAAATTTCACCCAACTCGTTGCGGTTAACCGTGGTATAGATTTTTACATCTTCGATTTTTGCAGGGTGAGTTCTGCCTGATCTGATTCCGATCAGTTTTTCTCTTTGAGATGCCATGGGATATGGCATTTGCAAATCGGTATCGAATTCATCTCGGGCTGAACCGGCAGCAATACCCTCTATTTCGGCCTGGAGAATTTTAATTTCGGATTTTAATTCTTCAGTTTCGTTTTTCATTTCACCGGCTCGATCCAATAATTGAGCATAAGACAAGTCTGCCAAAGGCATTTCGGCAACTTGTTCGGCATCTAAATGAATATTGAGCGGCTGTGCAAATTTCGAACCGTCACGATATAAAGTGATTCCCTTGATTCCGAGTTTCCAAGATTCTAAAGCGACATCCTTAAAAGCTTTGACCGTTGCTGAACGCGGTAAGTTTACCGTTTTGGAAATAGCACCGGAAATCATCGGAGTTAATACTGCCACCATTTTGACATGACCCATGTAATGAATATAACGTTCACCGGTTCCGCATTGATTTGCCGTATCGAATACCGGATAATGTTCCGGTTTGAGATGAGGAGCACCTTCGATTTTGCCATCGACGATCCGGCCGTTTTCTTTACGTAAAATATATTCGACGATATCCTTAATTTCTTCTTCAGAATAATCCAGACTGCGTAAACCGGCTTCCAGCACCGGATTAACTAATTCCATAAATCCGCCGCCGACTAATTTCTTATAAGTTACATGAGAAAAGAACGGCTCAATACTGGTCGCTGCACAATCCATCGCAAAGGATATTGTGCCGGTAGGTGCGATAACTGAAACTTGAGCATTACGATAGCCGTAGAGTTCACCGAATTGTTCGGCATCGTGCCAGTCAGATATCAAAGCTTCCGACAATTGAGTCAAACCAAGCTTTTTCAAAAGTTCATGATCAACAATTATCAGTTGATAATTCAAACCTTCCGGGCGATCTTCTCTGGCACCGGCAGCTCGGGAATGGTTGCGGATAACACGCATCATGTATTTTTTGTTGATTTTATATTTGGCAAAAGGTTCCGAAGCTTTCGCCAACAAAGCCGAAGTACGATAACTACGACCGGTCAAAACTCCGACCAAAGCACCTGCCAAAGCTCTTGCTTCCTTTGAATCATAAGGCATGCCCATACTCATCAGTAAAGATGCTAGATTGGCAACGCCAAGACCGGTGGCACGAAACAAATAGGTTTTGCGGGCAATTTCATCAGTCGGAAATTGTCCGCCGATAATTGACGCTTCCAGAACCAATTGACACAATTCAATCACATGATGATAGGCTTCAAGATCAAAGACTTTTGTTTTAGCATTATAAAAAGGCAATAAATTAATTGAAGCCAAGTTACAACTTGTATCGTCCAGAAAAGCGTATTCACCGCAAGGATTTGTTGAATTAATTCGATTATATTTTGCACCGTATTTGCCATCTTCACCGGCCGGGCATGTATGCCAAGCGTTGAAAGTATCGTCAAATTGAGGAGCCGGATCAGCACAACGCCATGCCGATTGATTAAATGTATCCCAAAGTTTTTTGACCGAAACTTCTTTGTTAACGGAAGGATCAACACGACCCTTCAAGGTAATTTTTGCATCGGGATTTTCAGCCAAGTCATCCACTTTTTGCATGAAATTATCACTGAAACGCACTGAGTTATTACTGTTTTGACCGGAAACCGTTTGATAGGCTTCGCCATCGATATCACCGTCATAACCCATTTTATTCAGAGCAATAACCTTGTCTTCTTCCTTAGCTTTCCAAGTCATAAAATTTTCAATTTCAGGATGATCGACATCGAGACAAACCATTTTGGCAGCTCGTCTTGTCGTACCGCCGGATTTGATGGCACCGGCATTGCGATCCAACCCGCGCAGGAAACTCATCAAGCCGGAAGAGTGACCCCCACTGGATAATGATTCACCTTCAGCCCGGACGTCCGAGAAATTACTGCCGGTACCTGAACCGCCTTTGAACAATTTTGTTTCCGTGACGTAATGCTCAGAAATTGAATGTTTGCCCAGAAGTTTATCTTCGATTGAAAGAATGAAGCAGGCTGAAGCTTGAGTTCTGGTATAGGTATCTTCACTCATCACCACTTTTTCCTGAGCCGGATCATAGTAGAAAAGCTCACTCGATCCGCCCTTGATACCATAGGCTTGTTCCAAACCGGTATTAAACCATTGCGGTGAATTCGGTGCAAACATCTGACTCAATAGAGCAAAAACTAATTCATCGTATAAGATTTCTGCTTGTTTTTGATCAATCATATGTTCATTCAGAAGCTGAGTTACCCAAAAAATCACCATGCGATGAGCAACTTGTTTCATGCTTCTTTCATAACCTTCCGGAGTATTGAGTCCGGCTTTGCGGAAATATTTCGAAGCAATTATATCGCAGGCTTGTTGTGAATAATGTGACGGAAATTCCAAGTCTTTCATATCGGTTAGAACGTCACCTGTTTTATAATCTGTCAACAGGACATCTCTGCTTTCCCATTCGAAAAGATCATAAACAGTTTTTTCAGATTGACCTTCTAATTCTTTCGTAAATTTACGTTCAATTAAATCAGATAATTCGATGTCTAATGCAGATTTGCCGGAATCGGTTAGGATAGTGTTATTACGTGTTTTATGCATTGACTCAAGCTCCTTTATTTTATGTCAATTGCACAACATTTAGTAGTAAAGTTGATAAACAGGTACTACATATTGTGTTAGCGAAATCTATTATGACAAATATTTTTGATGAATACAAGCTTTGATTTTACCTAAAATTAACCCTCATTTTTTTACATAAAATAGCTATTCGCTTTTATTTGCAAGTGCTTCGGCATTTCTCAGGCGGATTTTTTATTGTAAATAAAATTAAAATGTAATGATAAGAATAAATGTTTGTAATCTTTTTGAAATATTAAAACAAGCTCTGAAAGTTTTGTATTTGTTGGAATTGACTTAGAAACAATCGCTACAGAGCTTTTCTGTGTAAATTTGTCCAAAAAATTTTTCAGAATTTTTGATTTTTAACCACAAAAAAATTAATTGTTATAATGTGTCTGTATTAAATTTAACGATTTAATAGAAAACTAGTGTGTTAATAGATTATAAAATTGAGTATTCCAAATTAATCGTATACTCTGCAAAGAAAGGAGAATTGTCAGATAGATTTAAGATAAATTTATAGAAGCAACAAAAAGAAGTTGCAATATTATTGAAAGTCAATCTATCAAGACAACAAAATAATAAAATGTCAAATGAAATACTTGGTGTACAGTTAGAAATTGTTGCACAACACTCTGAAGGTTATTTCGGTGATCCGGCAGGTTTCGAAGAACTATTGTATAGCACGAAGACTGCTAATTCTTATTTATTAGTAGGTAAAGGCGGATATGCTTCAAAGTACAGTGCTACCGCAGTTTATGAATTAACACGTAGACAAGCTCAAGATTACTTGATCGGTGTTAAAGGTGAAGAAGAAGCTTATAGAATTTTGCCAAAAGCTACTCCTAAAAAAGCAAAAACAACCAAAGCTGCTCCTAAAAAGGCTCCCGCTAAAAAGGCGCCTGCCAAAAAAAATACAACAAAGAAAACTACAGGCACGAAATAAATATTTTGCTTAAGAAAAATTTTGTAAATGACAATGCATGAAAGCCCTTTCAATCCCGAAAGGGCTTTTAATTTGCAATAAAATCAGAGAAATCTATCGAAAACATCATAAAATGAATTTAACTAATATATGTTATAATGTTATAGATTTCGTGTTGGAGGAATGACATATGAATTTTAAGCAATTTTGTTCTGATATTTTAATTCTCAGTGATCCGGAAAAAGCAAAACAAATGAGTGCATATATGAGAAATCAGTTCGATTTTTTGGGAGTTCCTTCAGACCGTAGACGCGAAGCCAGCAAAAAACAATTTGAAACTGCTAAAGACGAAAATGCAATCGATTGGGAATTTGTCGAAGCATGTTGGGAACAGAAATTTCGCGAATTTCAATATGCTGCAATTGATTACCTGACACTGATGCAACATTTTTTACAAGTGGAAGATTTAGAAAAAATAGAAACTTTAATTTTAGATAAACCTTGGTGGGATACTGTAGATAATTTCCATAAACCTATCGGTACGCTTGTGATGACTTATCCGGAATTAGAAGATAAAATGCGTGAGTGGAGTCTATCCGAAGAAATGTGGTTACGCCGTTCTGCAATTATTTTCCAACTCGGATTCAAAAAATTTACGAATACGGAATTATTATATGAAATTATTAAAAATAATTTTGATTCCAAAGAGTTTTTCATCAACAAAGCAATCGGATGGGCTTTGCGTGAATTTTCCAAAACCGATCCGGATAGTGTCGCTGATTTCTTAAGACAATACAAACATCGTTTGGCTGCGATCAGTTATCGAGAAGCTACCAAAATTTTGAATAAGGCAAATTAGAAAAACGTATTCTAATTTTAAATTAATTTTGGGATTATTGCGGGTATAATTGAAATACAGCCGGCAGATATCAAATTAAAAAATTTATCAATTACAGATAATAAAAGGAGTCCGTTTTGCAAAAATTCGTCAGTTGGAATGTTAACGGTTTACGCGCTATCGCACGTAAAGGTTTTGTTGATATATTAAAAGAAATCAATCCGGACATCATGTGTCTGCAAGAAATAAAAGCCGAAAAAGAGCAATTACCGAAGAAAATCCAAAATATCGATGGTTATCACGCATATTTCAATTCCAGCCAAACCAGAAAGGGCTATAGCGGAACTGCAATTTATACAAAAGAAGAACCTTTGTCGATTTCCCACGGTTTGGGTAATGAAAAATTTGATCGGGAAGGCAGAATTCAGTTTGCCGAGTATGATACTTTTTATCTCTACAATATTTACTATCCGAATGGTCAGTCCGGTCCGGAGCGCTTGCAATATAAATTAGAATTTTACGATTACTTTCTGGAGCATGCAAAACAGATGATGGCGGAAAACAAACCAATCGTTGTTTGCGGTGATGTGAATACGGCACATTATGCAATCGATCTTGCCAGGCCGGAAGAAAATGTCAATAATTCCGGTTTTCTACCGGAAGAAAGAGCTTGGTTGGACAAATTTGTCGAAAGCGGTCTGATTGATACTTTCAGAATATTTAATCAGGAACCTGACAATTATACATACTGGGATTATAAGACCAAGGCGAGAGATCGCAA
>JAAYNE010000043.1 GCA_012521015.1 Clostridiaceae bacterium
CCTTTTCAAAAATTATAATCTCAGTTGGCCGTTCAGATCTGCGTCGTGGCATTGATGGTCTTTCTGCTATGATTCGATTGAAATATAACCTTGATCCGCTGGAAAAGGATACCCTTTTCCTCTTCTGCGGTAGCAGAAGTGATAGGATAAAAGGGATTCTATGGACTGGAGATAGATTTGTAATGATCTACATCAGACTTGCAGATGGCCATTTTCACTGGCCCAGAACAGAGGAAGAAGCCCGCACTCTTTCAGGAGAAGAATTCTTGCGGCTTATGAATGGTTTTACTATTGACCCTTCTGTAGGAAGAAAGAGAAAAACACCACCGAAAGATGACCCAAAAAAGAAACGACGTAATTAAGAGCATGGACTGATGATCATGCTCTTTTTTTCTTTAAATAGTGACAATTATCTTAAAAATACATCACTATGTTGTTGACACAAACCTAGTTATGTGGTATAATTATAACTATGAAGGAGGTGGTTTATGTGGCTATCATAAAGCAGAAAGACAAGCGTTCAGGAGTGACTTATGTCTATGAGTCAGAGTCATACTGGGATAAGGAAAAGAAGCAGCCACGTTCAAAGAGAACCCTAATTGGAAAACTCGATGATATAACTGGTGAGATTATTCCTACAGGCAAGAGTGGTCGAAAGAAAGCTGCACCTAAGGAAGGGATTGAAATAACAGAGGCACCCACACCAATCACAGACCAGATAAATCTTTTAGGTCAGAAGGATGCAATCATAAGGTCTCTCAAAGCCGAGAATGCTACTCTAAAAAAAGAAAAGCAAGAGATATTAGAATCCTTGAAAATGCTGTATCAGAAATGGTCCGATTAATTTATCATATATGGAGGTATGAAAAGTGAAAGCAGACAGCATGGAGTTCTTAAATTTAATAAATGATTATAATGCTGACTGCTTACGCTCTCTTGCCTTATCATTATATGAGGAGCTAGAGGAGCTCAAGCTTCGTCAGTACGCTAACAAAAGGATTTACACTGAGGCTCATATACAATACTCTGAGCTTGAAAAAAAATACAATACTCTTCTGAAAGAGACCGAAGCGTTAAAGGAGCAACTGGCAAAAGAAATCGATAAAAATACTCTAAAGGCAAAATCAACCTTCGGACGTAAGACAGAACAGTTTCTATCCTTAGTTGATGCTGCAGATAATAAAACAGAGGAAATGGATGATGAGAGTCAGATAGAGGTCGATGAACTCCATGGTGAGAGGAACTCTAGGGTTATCAATTTAAATGACTACAAGAAAAACGATAGTAAAGAACCATCCAATCCAAGAAAAGGTAGTCAAAAGCGAAACCGCCTTGCTGCTTCCATGGAAAAACTACCAAAGCAACTGATCTATGACTTTGATCCAAAAGCATTAGACCAGGAGTATGGTCAGCATAACTGGAGGATAGCCTTCTGGCATTGTCACACAACACTTGAGAAGCTAGATTCTCCTTACTATGTTAAAACGGTATATACTCCAGTTATATCATCTGGACTTGAACATATGCTTACAACAGTACCATACGCTAATCCTCTGATTGAAAAGAGTGCTGTATCTCCATCTATCATTACAGATATCCTTTACCGCAAGTTTGTGCTTGGGCTTCCTTTTTATCGTCAGGCGGTTGATTACCAGATGAATGGGATAGATTTATTAAAGCAGACAATCATAAACTGGGCGAATAGGCTTGTCCCAGAAATCATGGAACCTGTATGTGATTATCTAACTGAATGTCTTCTGAAGTATAAATATACACAGAATGATGAAAGCTACATTCAGGTAAACAAGGATGGCAGAGGACCGGGTCATAAAAGCTATATGTGGATCCACTGCAGTAGTGAACTCCTTAAATGCCATCCAATCATTATCTTCTGCTATGAAGCAACACGTGGAACAGATCATCTGCGAAGTTTCTTCGGAGAATTCTTAGGATATATAACCTGTGATGCATATATCTCCTATCAGGTGCTAGAAGATGAGAAAAATGGACTCATTACAGCCACAGGATGCATGATGCATTGCCGAAGATATTTTGCCGAAGCCTTTTTCGTAAATGATGTGGCGGAACTGTCTGATGAACAGTTACTTGAAATGCCAGAAACAAAAGCTCTTATGCTAATAAGAGATATTTATCATGAAGAAAATCAATTAAAAGACTTGAATTCTGATGACAGGACTGTCATCAGAAATAAAAAAGTCCAGCCGAAGATGGATCAATTCTTTGAGTATGTCCATTCCCTTAAAGCATCCAACGATATCTATTCCAACAGAATGAACAAAGCCATCACTTATGCTGTTAATCAAGAGGAGCACTTAAGGAGATTTCTTACCGATGGAAATATCCCCATTGACAATGGCCATGCTGAGCGAATTATACGTAGCTATTCTGTGGGAAGATCCAACTGGCTTTTTGCAGATACGATCTTAGGAGCAGAGGTAAATGCTATGATGTATTCTGTAGTTGAAACAGCAAAGGCTAATCATGTCAATGTACGCTGTTACCTTCAATATCTGTTTGAAGAGATGCCCAAGCATCTAAAACAGTCGGATAAAGGTTTCCTTAAGGATATGGTGCCATGGTCTGACGCCTACCTCAGATATGAATCACAAAAGAAGGAGGCTGATGAAAAGCATTGGCATAGGATATTCCCTGAACCAGAGCGTCCGAGAACCCCAAGAAAAAGGGATTCGGTGATTCATATACCAGCAGAGCTACAAAATAATGATGAGTTATCAGTTGGGAATCCAGCCTGACAGATTTCATTTTTTCCCTGGGAGCAACCGCTTCCGGGGCAGTCGTGCGTGTTCGAGTTTATAAAGTTTAAAAAATCTGCAACTTTCACAACTTTCAAAACTCATATAGTTTAAGCCCTGACATTATGTTAACATGTCAGGGCTTTTATAAAAAGACGCTTTTTATTTGCCGCTTACCAACTATTCACGACTACCTTGCATGTAAACGTCCTCTACCCTATAACGAGTTTGTAAACTATTGTAATGCAATCAATGAAGACATTTATTCCTCTAATTTCGAAGCCTTAAAATTAGGAAATATTGC
>JAAYNE010000044.1 GCA_012521015.1 Clostridiaceae bacterium
ACGTTGACCTTGTGGCGATAGGCAACGGTACTGCTTCCAGAGAATCTGAATTATGGATTGCTGAATTTGTCGAACGAAATAAATTAAAATTGCAGTGGTTGATTGTTTCGGAAGCCGGAGCATCTGTTTATTCAGCATCTGCAGTAGCAGCTGAAGAATTTCCCGAAATGGATGTCAATCTTAGATCTGCCGTATCAATTGCCAGACGTGTGCAGGATCCTTTGGCTGAATTGGTTAAGATTGAACCGAAAGCAATCGGGGTCGGACAATATCAACATGATCTGAATGAGAAAAAACTGGAAAAGTCTTTAGCTGATGTAGTTGAGGACTGCGTAAATCAAGTTGGAGTAGATTTGAATACCGCATCACCTCATGTTTTGTCTTATGTTGCCGGTTTGACTCCGCGAATTGCAGCTGAAATTGTTACAACCAGGAAGGAACTCTCCGGTTTTACCTCAAGAGAACAATTGAAACAAGTTAAATTTTTGGGACCGAAAACTTTTGAACAAGCGGCAGGATTTTTGAGAATTTCCGATGCAGCGTTATTTTTAGATCAAACTGCGGTTCACCCAGAATCATATGAAGTAACGCAAAATATGGCTGATTATTATAAATTGCCGATATCTTCGGAATTAGGGCAAAAATTGGCAGAACAAGATGAAGCGGAAATCTGCGGCCGTTTTGCTTTAGATGTTTTTACTTTGAGAGAAATAATAACAAGCTTACTTAAACCGAATCGTGATCCGCGTGAGAATTTAGCTCAACCTATTTTGAAATCGGATATTCTCAAAGGATCCGATCTGAAACCGGGAATGATACTTGACGGAGTTGTACGCAATGTTGTGGCATTCGGTGCTTTTGTCGATGTTGGTATTGAACATGACGGCTTGGTTCATGTTTCAAAGATGGCTGATCATTATGTGAAAGACCCTTTCAAAATTGTTGCGGTCGGGCAAAATGTAAAAGTAGAAGTTGAGTCTTATGATCCGAAGTTACAGCGTTTAGCATTAAGTATGAAATTAAGCAATAAAGTAAATGACAATAAAAAATAGCGAGGGATTAGATTTGAGTTTTGATAATAGGCCGATCGGAGTTTTTGATTCAGGTCTTGGCGGATTAACATCTTTAAAACGAATTAAGGCTTTGTTACCTAATGAAAACATTATTTATTTCGGTGATACAGCACGCACACCGTACGGCTCGAAATCAGTCGATACAATTAATCAATTCTCTCAACAAATTACGGAATTTCTTTTGACGCGTGATGTGAAGATTATTGCTATAGCTTGCAATACGGTTAGTGCTGCTAGTTTGGATAATTTAAAGCGAAATAATCCGCATATTCCTTTTTTAGGAATAATTGAGCCGATAGTTGCAAGTCTGCCGGGTTTAATTGAAGAGAATTCAACAGTAGCCGTGATCGGTACAGAAGTTACAATCGAAAGCAAAACATATGAAAAAGCAATCAGACAAAGATTACCAAAAGTCAAAGTTGTTTCTCAAGCATGTCCGTTATTTGTTACCTTAATTGAAGAAGGTTTACACGATGCACCGGTGATGGATGCTCATATCCACTATTATTTAGATGATTTTATTGCGGAGAATCGACCTGATTACTTGATTTTAGGCTGTACGCATTATCCTTTAATTAAAAACAAGATCAAAAATATCTACCCGGGAATTATCCTACTGGATCCGGCATTTTCGCAAGCAGAAAAAATTAAAGAACTTTTAGTCAGCTTGAATCTAAGAGCTGATCTCGAACAAAAAGCGACATATAAATTTTACGCTAGTGATCTCTCAACTACTTTCAGACAGATGATCGATACGATCATGTTAGATGAAAAATATTCCTTAAAATTTACCGAACTGAGAATTTAACACGATCTTTTTTTCCTTAAACACAGGCTGAAAATGCTTGAATATGGTATAATATAAAAGATATGCAAAGATAGATTTGCCAGTCTGTTGAATATAATTGTGGATCTTCCGGTACATTTATTCTTATATGTATTATTTTATCAAGGCAATCTAAAAGGCAATCCACATAATCTACATTATGAAAGGAAAAGATATGACAGAATCACATGAAATTTTTACTGTTGACAATATACGTTATATTAGGATTCCGGAGCTTCTGCAAGCCGGTTTGAATCATGTTTTTACAACTGTAGATATAGATATGCGACCTGAAACTCCAAAATTTAATCAACGTTTTGCGGAAAATTTGGAAAAAATTTACCAGGCAATGGAAATAGAGCCTAGTCAATTTTATTTTATGGAGCAGGAACACTCTGATTGGGTTTCAATAGTTGATGAAAAAGAACTGGGGCGCAAGTATCCTTTTGGACATCGTGCGATGGGTATTGATGCATTGGTTACAAGTAAGAGGTATTTTGCTTTATGTTCAACAGTTGCTGATTGTGCTCCGGTCTTATTATTTGATCCGGTGCAAAAAGTTCAAGCCAATATTCATTCCGGTTGGAAAGGAACACTTGCCAAAATTTCTTCGAAAGCCGTAAAAAATATGGTAATGTGTTATCAAACAGATCCGGCAGATATTATTGCCGGTATCGGTCCCCATATTGAACGTGAAAATTATGAAATTCAAGATGATGTAATAGAACTCTTTTATGGCGGATTTGCCAACTATGAAGAAATAATTTTTAAGGATGAAAACGGTAAAAGTACATTAGATTTACGTAAGGCTATTGTGAGTTCTTTAGTTAAAAGCGGTGTTCAAAAAGAGAATATCTACTATGTCGGTTTATCTACCTTTGCTGAGAATGAGTTGCTTCATTCATATCGCCGTGACGGTGAAAACTATGGAGCAAATTCCGCAGTCAGTTCAATGATGCTGCCGGGAGAAATAATAGAAGATCCTGAAGAAGACGAATCCGAGACATAATGTTATTTTCGGTCATTAAGTTTGAGTTGTAATTGACTATAATTAAGACGAATTCCGGTTTAATGTTGTTTATAATAAGTGATTGCTAATTGAGTCCGATCCCTCAAATTTAACTTTTCCAAGATGGTTGAGAGATAGTTGCGAATAGTGCCTTCACTAAAATGTAGGGCTTCTGCAATCTCTCGGTTGTTTTTGCCGTCGGCTATCAATTCTACAATCGTATATTCAGTTTCCGACAACTTTGAAAAAACATTATTTTTTGTTTTATAATCGGTTTTATTTTTAGCAGCCTTATTTAATAATGGTGGTAATTTTTCTATAATTTCATCACCGAAAACTCTTTGACCACGTTCAATTGCGTAAAGTGCCGGTAAAACATTTTTTACACTCGATTTCATTAAATATCCCTTAGCTCCGATCCGTAAAGCCTGCACAATATATTCTTCATCTAAAAATGTCGTCAAATAAAGGATTTTAGCTTGAGGATGATTTTTTAAAATAATTTTACCTGCTTCTAAACCATCTAGTTCCGGCATTCGAATATCTAATAAAATTACATCCGGCTGATATTTATTAAATAGCTCGACAGCTGCTTTGCCGTCATGTCCGATTGCCAATACCTCAATCGGTTCCGTGCCTTGTCTCATAGCTCCATGTATCGCAATTGTAGCTAAGCTTTCACAGACCAAAGCATCATCGTCAATAATAATTATTTTCATACATGTTCCTTACCAATATTATTTTTTTATTTATACCTGGCTAAATAGTAATTTAATACAAATTTTGTTTTTTTACATCTGATTGATCTGTGATTTATTTAAAATCTCAGTTGATTTAATATCGATTTTTCTAACTATCATTAATCGGTAGACGAACAAAAATTCGAAAACCGTTTTCTGTAGAAAAATTTGCAATTCCGCCAAGTAAAATTGCCCGTTCTTCAATATTGAGCAAACCAATCCCGTTCTTTGTATCAATTTTACCGGGTTTTCCATTATCAACGATTAACAAAATATAATTATTTGCAACTTGACTTAAACTGATTTTAATTAAATCCGCATTGGAATGTTTGGCTGTATTGGCCAAAGCTTCCCGGGTGATCGACATGATTGCTCGGATTGTATTGTTATCCGGGTCATTTTCGATTTTGACATTTAAGTCAACTGTACAGAATTTATAATTGCTGACTAAATTATGCAGAGAATTCTCGATTGAACCTGATTCACGATGCAAATTATGGACACTCTCACGGACTTGCTCCATTGCTTCATCCAATGTTGCGTGCAAAGCTTTGATTTCGGGTTGATCATCTTCCGCTATTGTAAATTCCAAAGCTCCGATTTGCACAAGAGCGCTGGTTAATTTATGTCCAACATTATCATGAATTTCTCGTGCAATTCGATTGCGCTCTTCCAATATGGTATTTTCTTTTTCGACTTCCTGTTGTTCCATAAGGTATTTATTGTGCTGGCGTAAGGTTCGAGTTGTTAAGGTATTTTGATCTATTGTATTGATAAAAATTTGGCTTAAACTGAAATATGAAGTAATCAAATGCTTTAATAGTATTGCAAAACCGCAATTGATCAGCATCAGGCTAAAGGCAAATATATTGTAATTGGGCAGGCCGATAATAAAAAAACAACTGAATAAAATCCAAAGTTGATTCCAGTGCGTGTAATAGTAGACGATTAAAGGTAATCCGGCAAAAGTTGCCGGTAAGACAAAATCAAGACCGATTAAAGACAGAAAAAACAGATAACTTAAAGGTAAAGCAAAACCGGCAATTTTTTGCTTATGATGCTCACCGATTAAATATAGAACTGAATAAAAAAATAAAGCCAAAAAAATTGAAAAAATAATTAATTCATCTAATTTTGCAATCAGAGCCGTTATTATTGTGCAGCAGGTTATTAATGTCAGATTAATAAAATTTTTCATTACTTCAATTATTGATGATCTTTCGCTTGTTTATAAATTATTAATTCTTTCCGCAATTCCAATTATATCCGATTAGTTGATGACATTTGTCATTTCAAATTGTGACAGTTTTCAATATGAAATATTAACTACATGTTTTAAGCTGTATTTAGACTTGAGCTAAAACTGATTGAATAAAGTCTATTTTAAACGACAATACCTAATCAGGATGCGAAGTCTGTTAAATGTAAATATAACATATAATAACAAATTTAAGAGAATAACAAAGAATCAAGCAAAGAAGAATACGCTCAATAAAATAGTGTAAATACAGAATACGAGGTGAAGAAATGAAAGCAAATCGGGAAGTAGCGGTAAAAGTTGATAATTTAGTGAAACGCTATAAAGAATTAGTAGCAATAGATCATTTGAGTCTGGAAATATATCAAGGTGAAATATTCGGTCTATTGGGACCGAACGGATCCGGCAAATCGACCTTGATTAATAGTATTTTGTCCTTATTAAAATACGATCAAGGTGAAGTAGAAATATTTGGCCAAAAAATGAAACCGACCGCATATGATTTAAAACAACAAATTGGCTTGGTGCCGCAGGAACCTACTGTATATGAAGAATTAACGGTTTATGGCAATATTGATTATTTTTGTGGTTTGTATATTAAAGATAAAACAGAGCGTCAAGCATTGGTTGAAGAAGCGATAGAATTTACCGGTTTGAATGATTTTATTAAATTTAATCCTTCCAAATTATCCGGTGGGTTGTTACGCAGATTGAATTTAGCCTGTGGGATCGCTCATAAACCGAAATTGATTTTTTTAGACGAGCCGACTGTAGCGGTAGATCCTCAGTCGCGTAATCGAATTTTGGAGGGTGTCAAAGACTTACAAACTCAAGGCTCAACTATTGTATATACTACACATTATATGGAAGAAGTCGAGATTTTATGTGATAGGTTATCGATTCTGGATAAGGGCAATGTTTTGGTTACCGGCACCAGTGCAGAAATAATTTCTATGTCTGCTTTGGATGAGAGCATTGAACTTGAAATATATGGTATGCCGGATCATATTTTACAAGAATTAAAAGATAATACGGATATTTCACATTTAGATTATCAAGATGGCAGATTGATAATTAAAACAAAGCAAGGCGGAATCGGTCTTTTAGGAATTCTTCATCTGATGGAAGAGAATGACTTGACACCTATTTCGGTTTCAAGTAAAAAGCCGACTTTGAATGATGTTTTCTTGGAAATTACCGGAAAGGAGTTGAAGGACAATGTTTAAACACTTATTAAAATATTCTTCTAAAGTATATTTTTATAATAAAGCCAATATGATGTGGAATTTTATTTTTCCTTTTGTTTTTATTTCGGTGTTTTTTTTGGCATTGGGAAATTTCAAAGACCCGACTGCTGAGTTTTCGAAAGATCCGATTAAACTGGCAATTATTGCCTCGGATCAACAGGAAGCAGATAATTTAACCGAATTCTTAGGTTATTTCGGCGAGGAAGGCATTGCAGAGCAGGCTAAGTCGACTGAAACATCATCAGACGATGTGTTTTTTAAATATCAGCTGACTAATGCTGAAGGTGCGGATCAATTGCTGGAAGATCAAGCCGTACAAGCTATTGTCAAAGCAAGTAATCCGATTGAAATATTGGCTTATAATGATTTAAGCAAAGTTAAATCAAGCCTGCTGAATCAATTTCTTGAATCATATGAAAGTATATGTAAAACAACAACTGTGATCGGCGATCGCTATATCAATGAAAAACTTTCCAACCCGGAAAATCTTAGTAACTCTCAGCTAAATAAACAGGACATTAACACAATAATAGAACAGACAAAAATGGATCTTAAGGCAAAGCACGAGGATACCATTGATATATTTTCCGACAAGTCAGAATCGACAGAACTTTCGACCAGCCCTCTCTTAATCTACTTTTTTGCTTGTCTTGCCTATATTGCATTCTATCCGCTCAATACAGGGGTTACAACTTTGACGGAAATAACAGCAAATCAAACCGGGGTAGGATTGAGAAATTCTGCAACACCTATTTCTAAAACCAAAATGTTTTTTGCAGTTTTTATTCCGCGCTGGATTATTCATTGCATTTTCACTTTGGCGATATATTTGTATATAAATTTACTTGGTATTAATTTAGGTAATAACTATTTACAAATCATAGTATTGTTAATACTTGGTACAACCAGTGCTATACTGACCGGGACTGCAATAGGTGCATTATTTAATTTCAATACCGGTTTGAAAATGGGTATTTCGATTGCTTTACCGTTAGTATTCAGTTTCGCTTCCGGCATGATGTATAACGGAATGCCGCGAATTATTGCTCAGTATATCCCATGGTTTAATAAAATGAATCCGATCGGCATTATTTCTAAAGGATTATATATGCTTTATTCCGACCCGACTTTTACCAGATTTAATCAACAAATCTTCAGTCTTTTGATAATAATCGGCATAATGTTTATTTTAACCATTTTCGGTTTAAGGAGAAACAGCTATGAAAGTATTTAAATTATTTTTACAGATAATAAATAAACATAAGGGCTTTGCAATTATGTATATTATGATAATGATTATGATTATCTCAATTGTAGGTAGTCAAGTTGTTGCCAGAAATGATAAATTTGTTTTGAATGAAGCGGCTGTAGCTGTCATAGATCATGAGCAATCAGAATTTTCAGCTCATTTCAAAAAGTATCTCTTAGAGGGCAATCATCAGGTAGAAGTGCCGGATAATCGTGATGTAATCGCGGACAAATTTTATGATGAAAGTTTAGACTATTTGGTAATTATACCGCAGGATTTCTCGGAAACTTTTGTCAAAGACCCAAATTCGCTTGATTTACAAACAAATTCAATGCTTAATCAACAGGTTGCCGTTACTTTTGAAAATAAAATTAATAGCTATTTGAATATTTGGAATCAATATCGGATTCTCTATGACAATAATATTCCTGAGGATAAAATTTCCGGAATTATTTCAGAAGTTGACCAAATAATGATGCCTTCAGTGAAAGTTGCTTCTCAGGAAAAACAACAAAGTGAAAGTTATAAAACATTTTCATATATTATAAGTCAAATTAATTATGTGTTAATTGTGTTAGGTTTTTCGATAATTGGTTATTCCTTTTTGGTGATGGAAGATCCACTAATCAAAAAACGTGAATTGGTTAGTGGTTATGCAGAAGGAAGACGAACCAAAGAATTATTTCTGGCATCATTTACGGTAATGTTCGTTATTTGGTTGTTGCTGCTGCTAATAGCCCTAATGTTTACCGGATTTGATAATCTGACAATTAAAGCAAGTCAATTTTTGATTATTTCCAATTTTGTTCATCTGATTGCGATAACAGGTCTAGTATTATTTATTTGCCATATTTATCCGAAAAAAGACAGCAGCACTTTTCTCGGAAATATGGTGGGATTATCAATCTCGTTTACAACCGGTATCTTTGTCACACGAGATTTTCTCAATCAAGTTTTATTAAAAGTATCAAGTATCACTCCGACCTATTGGGATGTCAGCAATGCTTACCATGTCCAGTCAAATATGCTCAACAAAATCGACTATGGCTACATGTTTAAGAATATATTCGTAATGTTGATCATGGCAGCAGTTTTTATTTTACTGACTTTTGTTTTACGCAGAATGAAATTAAAAGAAGGAACATAAAATGCCATTTTTTAGGAGAATATAAGAAAATATAAAAATAGGAAATGATGTAAATATATAAATTTATTTAAGAACCTAGAGTTTAAAACCTTTAAGGTATGTATAAGAGAAAAAATTAAAATAAAATGGGTATTTTAGTATTATCCAGATGAAATAAATTAATGTTATAATAGACCAATGTTAAAAAAGAAAAACCATAAAATAATTGCTGTTGCATTGTTTGTTGTTTATCTTGTGGTATTGGTCTATATTTTATTGTTTAAAGCAGATCCCGGACTTTCGCCACATGATTACACTGCAATTCATCAGATCACAAATCAGAAACCGAGTAATTTTAACTTAGTTCCTTTTAAAACGATCAGATTATTTATCAATGCGTTTATGTTTAATCGGAATTTGACATATCTGATAAATATTGTGGGGAATATTTTGATATTTGTGCCTTTTGGAATATTTATCCCTCTATTTTGTCCGAATCGAAAAAATTTTTTAATTACTTTTTTATCCGGAAGTTTAACTATACTTTCAATTGAGTTTGTTCAATTAATTACGTTGTGGGGAATTTTGGATATTGATGATTATTTATTGAATATCCTTGGAGTTGTTCTTGGTTGGTTATTGAGCAGGATTTTTGTAAAGTAAATATAAAGTAATTTTTAGATGCTCTGCGGAACAGCTGGTATATATAATTAAATATTCAAAATGCTGAAAAAGCATAGTGAATATACTAATAAAACATAGCAAGGGATGCTGCTAAAAACATAGCGAGGTTCAGGTCAATATGCAGTGGATAGAAGTTTTCAAAGCGATTTTATTCGGAATTATTGAGGGTATAACAGAATGGTTGCCGGTTAGCAGTACAGGTCATATGATTCTTTTTGATGAATTTGTCACATTGAATCTTTCTGAACAATTCAAATCATTATTTATTGTTATGATCCAATTAGGAGCAATTTTTGCGGTAGTACTTTTATTTTGGCAAAAAATTTGGCCTTTTCCCAGAAAACTGAATTCGGTTACAGGTAAAAAGCAAATAACTGTTGATAGATCAATTGTTGATTTATGGCTGAAAATACTGGTAGGATGTGTTCCTGCAGGTATAATCGGCTTATTGTTTGACGAGCAAATTGATGTTCTCTTTTATAACTACTTGACGGTCGCAATTATGTTAATTCTGGTCGGCATATCATTCATCATTATTGAAAATTACAATAAAAATCGTCGTCCTAAGATTGTGCGTTCAGATCAAATTACTTATAAAATTGCTCTGATTATTGGTGTATTCCAATTAGTTGCAGCTGTATTTCCTGGAACATCAAGATCCGGCGCAACTATTCTCGGTGGTATTCTAATTGGCTTGTCAAGAACTTTGGCGGCAGAATTTACTTTTTATCTTGCAATTCCGGTGATGTTTGGTGCTTCTGCTTTAAAAATGTTTAAAATGGATTTCAGCCTGATGGGAGCGGTAGAATGGACAACACTACTGGTAGGAATGTTGGTCGCTTTTGCCGTATCTTATTTGATAATCAGTTTCTTAATGAACTATATCCGGAAAAATAGTTTCAAAGTTTTCGGTTATTATCGTATTGCGCTCGGTGCAGTAGTCTTACTTTATTTCAGTTTAATTGCTTAAAAAACATAACGCATTTTTAGGTTTTAGAAGAAAAAATAGTTCAAAGAAGTTGACCCAAAATTCTTAAAAATTCTTAAGATATAAAAAATAAATTGACTTTAGTGTTAGCCTATGCTAACATAATAAACAGATAGAGATATCTAAATAGTTTCTCTCCTTACCTTACACATATAAAGAGCTCTTTTCCAAGGGCTCTTTATCACTTAACCAAAAAAATCAGGAATAAAAGTTCAAAGCTTTGTATAATTTTATTGAATTTAACTCAATCCAGTATTTTGCTAATTAATATTAATAATAAAATTCAAGATTATTTACTTGAATCAATTAGATCGAATAGCTAAACTATTAATATTATAATTATGTCAGGTTTCAGACTTTAAGGAGACAACGGTGCAATATAGATCTTTTTTCATCAATTTAAAAAATAAATCATGTTTTGTGATTGGTGGTAATAAATCGGCTGCTAAAATCAGTTCATCATTGATGGCAGACGGAGCTTTGGTAACAGTGTGGAGTGAAGATTTTGCCGAAGATTTTTTGGCTCTCGGTAAAAAATATCCAAAACAACTCAATTTATTGCAGGCAGAATTTACGCTTGAAGTGGCAAATCATTATTGCTCAGCCAGAGTTAAGCCTTTTATCGTAATAACTGCTCTTACAGATTCGGAAGCAAATCAAGCTATTTGCGATATATGTATTAAAAATAATGTTTTAAGTGCAAATCCTAGTGAATTAGGAAGTGAAGTTATAATAGCGGATAATTATTCGGTCAATCCGGTCGAAATTGCTGTTATAGCAAAAGGATTTCCGGTTCTTACAAAACAGCTTCAGGAAGCATTCAGTAAATATTTAGATAGAATATGGCTGGATGCGGTAAAAGCATATTCTGATTATGCCAACAGCGAAGAAGCTGATCAGCTTAATGAAGCTGAAAAAAGAATCTTTTTTAGACGTTTAGCGGAAGAGATAGTTAAGTCGGAAGGTGACTTTAAACAAGCATTTAAGATAACTAAAACTTATTATGAAAATTTAAAGGCACAGGATGATCTATTGCTTGAATTGGCGGGCGAACGTTCTTTGATGGATTAATGAATAATATCCTGGATTTTTGGCAAGTTTTTAATCATCTTTTTCCCGAACAAAGTTTACCTTTTGTTCTGTTAATTGGTTTAATTCTCAGTTTAATCATCACATCTGATTCGATCAGTATCTTGAATTTTGCCCATCAAAGCAAATTTATTATTTTTAATAATTCCGGTTTGAGAAAAATTTATCTTACTTATCCGTCCGGATTAACTTATTTTTGGGTATTGATTATTTCAGCCTTGATTGCCAGTTTCAGCTATTTTTTGTTTAATTTGAGCCGTTTAGTTTCGATACCGCTGGCATTAATTATCCAAATCATGTTCGCCTGGCAAGCTTTCCCTACGAGACGTTATGTGAAACCGATTATGCAAGCAAGCGATGTTTTCAAATATGAGGGAACAATGGCAGGTTTAGCTATATTGCGAAGCAATTTATACGGCGAAATCAAATCTGCTCCGGTTTGGCAATTGTTTAGCATTACTTTACGAGATTATTTGATGCAGGTGACTCTATACTGGTTGATACCGCTGATAGTTTTATTTTTTGGATTTTGGCCGTTTGCTTTCTTCTATTTAACATTTGTGATTCAGTACAAAGAATTCAATTTGCAGAATAAAATTATAGATCAGATTTTGCGATTGCCTCATTCTATAACGATTGCAATTATGCGTTGTCTGTTTTTATTCTGCCATGGATCACAAAGGGAAAAAAGGGAATTTAAAGCGGAATATCTCGGCTTTAATCAGATATTTCCATCTGAAAAATATGCAATGCAGAAAATTGATTCAGACCGGAAACAAAATTCAATTGCTACTTCTGAACAAGACTTCGAACAGGTTTCCCATAAAGATAATGGATCATTGTGGTTGAATCAAAACCAAGTAACAAATACAAAGTCTCAAGCAATCAACTTGCATTATTTAAAATTTGTTGAAACCCTCTGTCTAGGAGCGATGACGATAATTATGGGATTTGGTTTGCTGATTTTTTATTTAAGAGCGAATATTTAAAAGTAAGTATTGGAGCAAATTTTGAGAACAAAAATGTAAGATTTAAATTTTGAATTTTTAATTAATTACACAGATTACTTAAAATTCGACTTGACGGATAAGAATTAATATAATTTTGGTAATGAGCATTTATCTGTAAGAGAGTGATTATTACAAAGAAGGAATAGCATATAATGGTAAAGTGGTTAGCTTTAATCCTGATGTTAATCGATCATATCGGATATTTTTTATCCGATATGATTCCGCCGATTGTCTACGACTTAATGCGTGGGTTAGGACGACTGGCAATGCCGTTATTTGCATTTTCTTTAGCTTATGGTTTCACTAAAAGTAAGAATTGGTTGAAGTACTTAATCAGATTATTAGTCACTGCTTTAGTTTCTGAGTTCGTGATAATCAAATGTTATAGCTTATTAGGTTTTCATCGTTCTTTTATCAATATTGTTTTTACGTTCAGTTGCAGTTTGGTTTTTTTGATTGCTTTGAAGATTTTATTGAATTCCGGATATGATTTATTAGTAAGAATGCAACCGATAAGTTCGACAGGTATGCCGGAAAATGATCTCTCGTGCGATTTCAGAGTGAACCTGGGTGGAATAGAACTCCCACCGATTCTGGGTTTTATTTTAGGTTTAATTTTTATGTTGATTTCTTCTTGGCTAATTATTAGATATGATATGGAATACGGGATTTATGGTCTATTAACGGTGGTTGCATTTTATATTGTTTTGATTGTAAAACCTAAACATCCTCGGATTTTGGGAATAGTATTACTGATAGTTGTTAATTCAATTTTTCAAATCGGCAATTTGCTGAATCTCGGACCTATATTTAAATATAATTCTTTACAGTGGTTGACCGTTGCTGCTGTCCCGTTATGTTTTACTAAAGGAGAAGAGCGAGAACCGGCAAAATGGCAAAAATATTTTTTCTATATAGTGTATCCTGTCCAATATATCGTATTAACTTTAATCAGATATTTATTGACAGTATAAGCTCGTAATCGTATAGGAGCCGAAGATTGAAAAAAAACGGCTTTAGTTGTATTCTGTATGACAGTATTTATTTAGAAACAGAAGTAATATAATAAATAACCCCAAACGATACGAGGTGTTAAATGAATTATTCAACTGAAATAGATCGTAAATGGCAAAAGCGTTGGAATGAAATTGATATTGCGAAGTTTGATGAAACAAGAATTGACCAGAAATTATATGTCCTGGAAATGTTTTCATATCCTTCCGGTGCAAATTTGCATGTAGGTCATTGGTATAACTATGGTCTGTCCGATAGTTGGGCACGCATGAAAAAAATGCAAGGATATGAAGTTTTTCAACCGATGGGCTTTGATGCTTTCGGTTTGCCGGCGGAAAATTATGCCATTGAAACAGGTATTCATCCCAAAGATAGTACGGAATCCAATATTACCAAAATGGAAGAACAACTCAAATCAATGGGTGGTCTTTTCAATTGGGATCATGAATTGGCAACTTGTCGTCCGGAATATTATCGTTGGAATCAGTATCTCTTTTTACAGTTGTTTAAGCAAGGTTTAGCATATCGTAAAAAAGCACCGGTTAATTGGTGTCCGCATTGCAATACGGTTTTGGCAAATGAGCAAGTCCAGGCGGATCATACTTGCGAACGTTGCGGTACGGTTGTAACCAAGAAAAATCTTACTCAATGGTTTTTCAAAATTACAGATTATGCAGAGGAATTACTAGAGAAATTACCTGATTTAGATTGGCCGGAAACGACAAAAAAGAATCAAGAAAACTGGATCGGTCGTTCAGAGGGTGCTGAAATAACTTTCAAAGCAATTCAAAATGATCAAGATTTAATAGACGAAAACGCTGAACCGTTAAAACTTAGAACGTTTACTACGAGAGTGGATACACTATACGGTGTAGTGGCATTAGTTGTAGCACCGGAAAGTGAACTTTGTGAATTGTTGACAACTCCCGAACAGGCAGCTGAAGTTAAAGCTTATCAGGCAAAAACTCTTTTGATGAGTGATATTGACCGTACATCAACTGTATTGGAAAAAACCGGTGTATTCACCGGATCATATGCCGTTAATCCGATCAATAATCGGAAAATTCCGATTTGGACTTCGGATTATGTTATTGCCGGTTACGGAACGGGTTGTGTGATGGTTGTTCCCGGCCATGATGAAAGAGATTATGAGTTCTGTACCAAGTTCGATTTACCAATTATTCCGGTTATCGCAGATCCTAAGAATCCGGAAAATACTGCACTGCCCTATATTGAATATGGAGTTTTGATCAATAGCGGCGATCACACCGGACAGACTTCCGAAGAAGCAATGAAAGAAATAGTTGCTGAATTGGCAATGGATAATTTGGCCGAAGAACAGATTAATTATCGTTTGCGTGATTGGCTGGTTTCCCGTCAACGTTATTGGGGAACTCCGATTCCTATCGTTTATTGTGATCAATGCGGGGTGGTACCAGTACCGGAAGCTGATTTGCCGGTCGAACTGCCTTATGATGTTGATTTCACACCTGACGGTGAATCGCCGCTTTCAAAGCATGCAGGTTTTATGAATACGAGATGTCCCAACTGTGGCGGCCCTGCCAAAAGAGACCCGGACACTTTGGATACTTTTGTTTGTTCGTCTTGGTATCAGTTCAGGTTTGTTGATAATAAGAATGATCACATGATGTTTGATAAAACCAAAGTTAATAAGATGTGTCCGGTTGATCACTATATCGGCGGAGCAGAGCACACAACTATGCACTTGTTATATTCCAGATTTATAACCAAAGCACTGCGCGATATGGGTTATTTGGATTTTGATGAACCGTTCCAAGCCTTGACTCATCAGGGAACAATTTTAGGTGCGGACGGTAGAAAAATGTCGAAATCTATAGGCAATACGATTTCACCGGATACTTACATCAATAAATATGGTTCCGACACATTACGTCTATTCTTGGCATTTGCATTTTCTTATGTTGATGGCGGTCCGTGGAATGATGATACCTTAATTGCTATTACTAAATATATGGGCAGAATTGAACGTTTTACAGCTGATTTAATTGAACAGATTAGGCAACGAGATGCATCTTTGTTAGATACATGGGCTGCCGATTCAAAATTTGATCCTTGGCAAAACTATGAATTGACTAAAGCTGAAAAAGAATTGAATCGAGTCAAAAACTACACAATTAAAGAAGTTACGCGAGATGCAGATAAATTCCAATTTAACACATCAATTGCACGTTTAATGGAATTGCTCAATGCTTTGCAGGATTATGTTAAAGAGGACAATGTTAAATTGGACTTGGTCTATCAGACTGTTTCTGATTATTTAAGGCTGTTAGCTCCGTTTGCGCCTCATTTCAGTGAAGAATTGTGGGAAAGCTTAGGTCATCAAAATACGAGTATTTTTTATGAAAAATGGCCGGAGCATAATGAGAAAGCTTTGATCATGGATACAATAGAAATTGCTGTTCAATTTAACGGACAATTAAAAGGGCGTATCAATATAGCAAATGATGCAAAACAACCTGAGGTTGAGGAACAATTAAAAGCTATGCCGGAGTTTATAACATGGCTTGATGGCAGAACTGTCAGAAAAATCATTTATGTTCCGGGCAGAATCGTCAACGTTGTAGCAAATTAAGTAATTAGTCTATTTTATTCAAAAATATTCGACTTTGATTGTAAAAGCAATATAAAGATAAAATTAAATGAATTGCGAAATTGCCAATGACAAAAACTGTTAATTGTTTTTTGTGTTCAAATTAGTTGTGCAGTTGCTATAATTTAAATAGAATATAACTAAATTCAAAATATAATAAAATTCAACACAATCAAAATTTATAATGTCAATAGTGCTTACATATATGAAAGCCTGATAAAAACAGAAAAAATTAGCCCATAAGAGAGAAATTAGCTATGAGAAGAAAGAAATTATAGCTCGTAAGGAGAAATAACATGAAACAAAAGAATTCAATAGCTTTGGTAGCAATTAGAGGGATAGTCAGTTTTGCTCTGGTTTTCATTTTACTTTGTTCTGCATCGTGTAAAAAAGATGACAGTACAGAATTTAATAAAAAAATTAAACCGGGATTTTCTGAAAAGGCAAGTAAATCTTGGAAAAAAGGATTTTTTCCGGAACCGAAACAATCAGAAGAATCGGAAGAAGAATCCGACAAAACCGATATTGAAGAAAGAACTGCTGCAACCGGTCGGATAACAGCTAAACCTACAGATGAAACAACAGTAACGACGAGTGAAATAACGACTCCGACAACTCAAGCGACTACAACTGCTCCGACAACTCAAACAACTACAACTGCTCCACCAACTCAAACAACTACAACTGCTCCACCAACTACCACCGCATCGCCTACTGTCAATCAAGGTAAATTTACAACAGATCAGCTGGTAGGAGAATGGGAATCTTATGTAACTGTAGACTATTATTCAGAAATTAGCGAACCTGATGTACTGGATAATATTTGGTCTGAAGAAATTATTTTTGCGACGACATTAAAGCATATTACAGGAAATAAGTATACGATTTCTTTAACTCCGGTCAGGCGTTTAATAGATTATGAAGAATCTGATATGGTTGGGATGCGACCGGGACCGCTCAATTATCAAGCAGAAGTTAATAATGACGTATTATCTTTTTCTCTGGAATCTGAAACATTTGCTTTTGCAGACTTCTATGATCAAGGATTCGTAAAACCTTTAGATATTGAATTATTGCTGGATGAAGGAGAATATTTATTTGGTCTTGTTTATGTTACTGAAGAAGTGGAAATTGAAGGTATACCTTCAATGGTAAGGGTATCATTTTACATTAGTAAGTATATATCAACTTCAAAATGTGTATTCGTATCCTGCTAATTATCCTAACCAATTAGGCAATTCGAAACAAGCGGTTTACCCGGATCAGATTTCAAAATCACAATTGATCAATGGAAATCAACATCCTCTGAGATTTTCAAATCAACAATACATACAATACAACCGATCTCAAAAAATAAAGAATAGTGACAGGTACCCGTTGACATTTTGTTATCTGTCGAAAATAATCACTCTTCAGGCGGCGTTGTTATATTACGCTCAAATTGAAATAAACTCATGCTCTCATTACAGTTTAATTAATTTGTCAAAAATAGCTGCTATTACCACTAAATATGCTATTGCCACTAACTATATTCTAGTACATTTTAATTTTTCGTATAACTGATCTCAATCAGCACTCAATCGTTCGTTTTCCATTTAATGTTTATATAAATAGTTCTAAAGTTCTAAGAAGAATCATTTTACTTAAGCTGTAAAATTAAGTTGAAAAAATTCAAATAAAAATGGCTGAGAAAAGATATATTCTGATAAATTGCCGGATTCCGGTGATTTCCGGTATTAGCCATATAGCTAATATCTACTTTAAAGGCCGATTTCTCAACTTTTAGAGAATTAGACCTTTGGCCAATAGACAAGCGCTGCGGATAGATTAGAATCAAGGTATCAGAGTGGAGACATCGAAACCTCAGGTCAAGTCGATAAATATCGGAGATACCCAGGTACTTATACTTCGCTCGGAGCAGGAAATACCGGCGCATTCTCTTACTTGCGTAAGAACGAAGATCTTGATCGATGCTAGGGAAGGGAGTTTCTATCTCTTTGCACACGAGTCCTCAAAGGATAATCAGGCTCACGAACCGTTCCTTGCAGAGTTAGAGAAAATTATTCAGACATTCCGAATAACAAATCCTTGATTGATGTGAACGGAAATCCAATGAAGATAATAACAGTATTTATAGGAGGAAAAATGAAAAAAACAACCAAATTATTCTCAATTCTTCTGGCATTGGTAATGTTTGCAGCATTAGCAACACAACTATATCAGCCGGTATTTGCAACAAACGCAGATGATGCTGCTCTTTTAAACACAGAAAATCAAGCATCTGTTACTGAAGAAGCAGCTGTGGCAGCAACAGAAGAAGAAACAGAAAAAGAAGAAGGAAAAGAAGAAGCAGCTGCAAGTGATCAGCTATTAAATGAAGCTTTAATGTTTACGGAAGACGACAGTAATTCTTCAACGAAAGACACAAAAGAGAAAGGTGTTCCTGTAGCAGATGAAGTTAATGTTACAGCAACAGATCAACTTACAAAAGAAGTACCGGTCAGTAATAATCAGGCAAGGTCAATGGAGGTTATGGCACAACCGAAGTCATCAGGTGTACGAATAGATGCAACTAACTTTCCTGATGCTAATTTCAGAGAACATGTCAGGCAATATGACGAAGACGAAGACGGAATACTG
>JAAYNE010000045.1 GCA_012521015.1 Clostridiaceae bacterium
AACTTTTAATTGATAAGCAGGCTTCTTTGCTTTTTCAAATACCTTTGCCTCAATAATAGTTCCAACTCTGATATCCAATTTTAGAAAATCATCAAATGTTGCCACCTTATCATCTCGCCTTCAAATTTTAATTTTTCCACGTCTATAATAAACTGTCTTTATGTCCTCATTCAAGTCATCATGCATTTTCCCCTTTTAGCATAATTATGACACCCTCCCCTGAGGCGGAGTCGAAAATAATACGCTGTTTTTGGCTGTTTTTAAATTCTTAGAACCTCATGAAATCAACCTTTTCCGAGTGTGACATTTGTTTGACATCAAATCATAATACTTATTTTGTGTTTTGAGATATGCTCTTCCCTTAAGATCATAGCGTTCGACTTTGTAAAAAAGAAAAGCATCCGGTATGTGTTGCAGATAATGACCCACTGTCTCATTATCAGCAGATTTGCATTCGCTGCTTTGCAATGTATTCGCTATTTTATTAGGCGATACCGCCGAGCCGATAGATGAGCAAAGAACGCGAATCACTCCGCGGGAATACTTCTTAATTTCGTATATCGTAACGATCAATCATATCTCTCGTTATAACGGTGTTTGCCACCATCTCCAAATAATCTCTTTTAGCGGGCGCATCCGGTTCTGTAACAGTATACGGTAAAGAACCGAATAAAATATATTCGTCATATGCGCAAAACTTTTGTTTTTCAAAAGTTTTACGCATAGTTATATTAATGCCATTCCTCTTATAACGCTTGCCGCCATCTAAATTCAGTATAAACATCAGATGTTTTCAAGCAATGTTCTTCTATCTGTCATTTTTTCTCCAAATTCGAGTTTGCAATTTCTTTTTTTAGGTTTTAACAGGCAACTCATCAAACATAGCATTAAACAATCCTGTTAAGTAATCTTTGCTGGATGCCATAATATCATCTCATTTTTTACAACTTCTTAATCGGGTGTCGTATTACCGGATAACGTCCGCCGTAAATCAGCGTCTTCGTCCAAAGCTTCTAAGAGAAAACTGACAGGACGAAAACCGTCATTGCAGGAAATCATTGCGGATTTTTTGTTCTTCATCCAGCCACTGTAGATATCCTCGCCGCCATGAGCCAAAGTCATTACAAATGGCGACATCGTCTCCCAAGCACTGTCACACATCTCTTCCGGCTTTCGCCAGCCATTTGCGACAAATACCTGCCCCTCTGCTAAGTTGCAGGCATTCTCAATCGGATTCTCGTACTCATCTATGAGATCCTGATGGACTACTATTCGCTTCACTGTAATCTTCACTTTTTTCATCATTCTATTTCCTTAAAAATATCATTTTGGGTGCGCACTTACGAAGAATGATCCGGAACCTGAAAAGAAGTCAATAATAAAATGTATTTGTCCCGCAATCTATACACTTATAATCTTAATTAAATCACTCCGCACATTTATTATTCATGATGTATTGCAATAATTTCATTCATCAAATTATAAAATTCTTTTTCAACTACAGAATATCCCGGTGGAAATTCATTTTCACCGTCAGCAGTCAAACGTGCACCGTTTTCGAAATCAATACTTAAATTGAAACCCCAACCGTCCTTTGCTTCCGGGTCATATCCGTCAAATCCGTTCCAAGACAGAACATCGTTATCATCAATAACCTCGACAATTCTATCAAAAAATGACTTTACAGTTTTCGCATACTCTGCTCCTTCCCATATTAAATCTGTAGGTTCATATGAATTCTCAGGGTCATCGAATTCAGCATGAAGATAATAATCAGAGCCTTCTCTTTTTAATTCAATATTATATGACCAGCTTCTGGCAGCTCTATATTGATAATAAATACGACTTATCTCGGAACTTACCATAACTTTCTCCTCTTCTTCTTTCGTTATCTCATTCGATGTAGATTTACACGAAGATAATAAAACAGTACAGGTGAATAAAAGTACAAGAATAATTTGTGAGGTCTTCATATTGAACTCCTTCTAAAAATTGGTGTTTTTATTGTTACTATCTTTTTAAGATTTTACGCACATTTCTTCTTAAATAAAACTATATTTCTGAATTTTAAACTGTGCGGAAGCTCAGAAACTTTATTCGTCACAACGTTTTCGCTTTTAGTATCATTATGAAATTCTGTTCAGAGACAAAATTGAGGATAAATGCCGTTAAGGATACCTCATAAATCATAATTCAGTTGACCATTTTATTATCAGTAATGATATTATTTTCAGACAAATTCAATGAAAACCTGGTTGGCAAAATCCAAGCCTTTTTCAGTCAAATGATAAATTTCAGTATTTGAGTTATAAGAAATCAAGTCTTTATTGAGCAAACGTTCAAGTTCAGCATCGAATGGTTGTTCTATACCGAAACGTTTTCTAAATTTGTCCGGTGAAAAACCTTCAGCCAAGCGGAAAGCCAGCATTGCATATTCTTGCATTGATTGAAAGAAGCTTACCGGTTCAAGCTCAGCACTAATAAACGGATTATCCGACCACTCCTTAAATGAACGGACATTGCCGCGCCTGATACCGTTATAGTAACTATGAGCTGAAGGTCCCAATCCCAGATACGGTTTAGTACTCCAATAATTATAATTATGCCTGGAGTAAAAACCGGATTTTGCCGTCGAAGAAAGTTCATAGTATTGGTATTGATACCGTTCGAACAATTCAAGCAAATCTCGATACATCCGGCGTTCTAAATCATCTGAAGGGAGCAATTCAGGATATCGAGCATATTTTTTATAAAACAAAGTACCTTTTTCTAAAATCAAAGAGTAAAAACTAATATGAGGAATTTCAAGTTCAATCAATTGTTCGGCACTTTCAAGTACATCATTTAAAGTTTGATCCGGTAAGCCAAACATTAAATCGCAACTTATATTCTTGATACCTGTTGTACGTATCAAATTTAAAGCTATCAAGAAATCAGCAAAAGTGTGTAGTCGCCCGATTGTTTGTAGAAGAGAATCTTGTTTTGCTTGGTAACCTATGGATACTCGATTCGCCCCTGCTTCAATTGCAGCTAATACCGTATCATGGCCTATTGGTTCAGGATTAATTTCAACTGTGAATTCTAAATCTTGCGCAAAACCTATTTCTCGCTGAATTAAATTTGTTATAGATGTCATAACGTCATGTGGTAAGGCAGAAGGTGTCCCCCCACCTATATATAGTGTTTTTAATTTATTTAATTCTAAATTATTTTGCTTAATATCAGAAAGTGTTGCATCCAGCTCTGTTTGTAGTCCTTTATAGAATACGGAAAAATCCACGACTTTTGGACTAATCGAATAAAAATCACAATATCCGCATTTTTTCGTGCAAAATGGAACATGGATATAGAGACTCTCGATCGAATCTGTAATATTAGGATTATTCTGTTTTGATTCGGTAAAACTATTAAACAAAACATCCTCTTTTCTCAATTAACAATACTACTATATCATACACGATCATGACGAATGCGAATACGATTACGATTACGATTGCGATTGCGATTGCGATTGCGATTGTGATTGCGACTATGACTAAACTTCGGTTTCGGTTTGGACTTAGATTTAACCTGGGGTTTAGGTTTGCACATCAACTAACATTTAAATTTAATTATGGGCATGAAATTTATTTTGATTTGAGGTTTGAGCATTAGTATGGACTTGAACTTGATTATGGTTGAGTTTTGCCCAATCAAAAACTTGAGTTAAACGTTTGACAAAATCTTGGTAACTGGCTGATATATTGTTTGCAATTTTCATATTTCGAGAAATTTTTTCCGCCCATAAATGCTTATATGCACCGACTGCAGGATAGCCTATTCGAATTAAATTCTCCGCTTGGGAGCCCATAATCACACGGGCAAGTAACTCCCATGTTCCGCAAATTGAATCTTGTTGATAATTATCCAAAATTGCTGTTCTTGCATCAGGATAAGCTGTCAGTAAAGCATTTCTATCCCCTAATAGCCAGGACTCTGTTTCTTCGATTGGAATTCCGATCACAAAGAACTTGTTAGGTGCCTCTTTACGTACAACATATTCAACATTGCGGTATATCTCACTGCTATCATCATTGTCGGCATCTAAAACAATTACCAAAATAATTTCCTGATCTGAATAGACCTTATGATAAGCACGAATTTTTGCCGGCAATAAATCAAGCAAAGAGCTGGCAAAAGCTTTCGGTTTCTGATCTATATCAGCCGGCAAGTTGCCCTTACCCCGATGTGGAAAAATATTAACTTTTTTAATCAAGTTTTGATAAGCCGGCAGTAATTCGTAAATAATCTGCGAAAGTACCGGAACACTTGATTTATCTTCACTTAATACTTCAATAATCATAATCTTTCGAATCTACTTTGTGATGAATTTTCAATGCTCGCTATCTAAATAACCGCTATACCATAGTGAACCCAAGCCAACACCTTCTTCATACATTGCATTTATTAACGGATTCTTGGCTATATAATTAGCTGTAATTTGCGGTTGATTATTGCTGTCAACAGTTCGATCAAATGACCAAACTTCTGAAGGAGCAAAAGCATCCAACATGTTTGCACTATGGGTTGAAATGAAAACTTGAGATTCCGGATTACGAATTGAATAATCTCGCAGTTCAACCAATAAAGCATCAATCATATCGTAATAAAGTCCGGCATCAGGCTGATCTAAGGCAATAATCGGTCTTTTATCTGCCAAAATCAGATAAATTATCAATAGCTTTAAATTTCCGGCACCATTAATTGAATCTGTTTTTGTTAAATCAATTTTGTTGCCGGGCGGCAGATTGTCATTCAAGCGTTTCAGTAAACTCTTGTACTGTTTCGGTTTTTCCATACGCAGATAATGTATGACATTATCCAGATTAGTAGCATTGCGATTCAAATGTTTATGACCACCGATTTGGACATTTCCTTTAGTAAGATCAGGTAATCTGGTTAGTCGAGCAAAATAAAAATTGGTCATTTGGTTATATAACCAAACAAGTGCTTGATGTTGCTGCATTTTGCCATAGATAGATAAGGCTGAGATTTTGCGTTCGGTAAGCTGCACAATTTCTTGTTGAGAGGAGAAATCTGTTTGTGCTTCGAATCCGGTTTCGATCTTTGAAATCGGCATCATCTTCTTCTGAATATATCCTTGACCTTGGTCGATATCTAAGAGAGTTAATTTGCTTATCCCGTGAGAATTAAACGTAATTTGCTGTACCAATTCTTTTTTTACAAAAGGTCGATAGTTATGATCGGCATCAATACTGACAAAATAATGCAGATAACTGTCCGAAGCAGCGTGTTTAAAAAGCAGATCAAATTCTAACACAGCACCATTTCTTACATAAGAAGTCATTAATTCACGATAACTGCCCTGTTTGCTTTTATTAGCAGCTACTTGAACATCACGTATTAAGAGATTCGCAATAAATTCCAAAGCTTCAAAAAAGGTTGTTTTGCCGGAAGCATTTGGACCAATCAATACAGTAAATTGCTGTAAAGAATCAAGTTTTTGCAGTTCTGAAACGCACTCGATTTGTTCGAGACTTTTCAGCTCTAAACCAAGCTTCAATTCTTGCAACAATGCATAATTTTTTATACTAATTCCAACTAACATTCTTCTTTAATTTACAGGTTTTACAACCATTTGTAAATTTTACTTTAATCCTCAGGTCTTATATTTTCTGACAAATCAACGGGTTCTTGCATTGTTTCTTTCAATGTAAGACCGGCGGTTGCTAAAGCTTGTAATTCAGATGGAATTAAAATCTTCGTTGCACGACCCTCGGCAACTTTTTCCATTGTTTCCAAACCACGTAATGAAATAACCGCTTGATCCGCTTTAACATCTTTAATCATCGCTAATCCCTCAGCTCTTGCTTTTTGGATCATTAAGATCGCTTGAGCTTGACCATCAGCTTCACGAATTGCTTGTTCTCTTTTAGCATCGGCTCGTAAAATAGCAGCTTCTTTTTCACCTTCTGCTATTCTGATTTGCGATTCTTTTTTACCTTCAGCAATTAAAATGCTTTCTCTCTTTTCACGCTCAGCTTTCATCTGACGTTCCATCGCTGTTTGAATATCTTGAGGCGGAATGATATTTTTCAATTCTACCCGATTGACCTTAATGCCCCAGGGATCAGTAGCTTCATCAAGCAAAATCCGCATTTGTTGATTAATAGTGTCTCTTGAAGTTAAAGTTTCATCTAATTCTAAATCACCGATTAAGTTACGTAAAGTTGTTGCAGACAAGTTGTCAATTGCGTTGATCGGATCTTCAATACCATAGCAATAAAGCACCGGATCAACTACCTGATAGAATAAAACGGTATCAATCTGCATCGTGACATTATCTTTGGTTATTACAAATTGCGGTTGAAAGTCAGCTACAATTTCTTTTAGAGAAATTCTTCTGGCAACACGATCAATAAAAGGTACCTTAAAGTGTAAACCGGTCTGCCAGGCTTGTTTATATGCACCCAATCTTTCAATTACATAAACATGGGCTTGCGGCACAACAACAACATTACGAATTACCAATATCAAAACAATTAATGCAACTATACCGATTGCTATTGCACCCACAACATTTCCCATTATAGTACTACTTACTAAAATAAACATTAATAACTCCTTTATCTTATTTTGTTAACCATTCTTACTACTAGTCAATTTCTAACTAATATCTGCTTTATTTTTTGACTAAAGCTACTTTATTGCTTATTCAATTTATTGCTATTCGCTAATATACTCTTCACTATTTTCTGCTACTTCAGTCTGTGGAACAACAAAAGCTTTTACACCTTTGATCTCTTTTACTATAACCAAGGAGCCTTTGGAAATGATTAAATCATGATAACTACTCGCACTCCAAATCTGACCTTTAACTCTGATTTGTCCGATATTTTCAAGTGGATTAATCTCTTGCAGAACAATACCTTCTTGTCCGACAATACGATCCGCATTGGTTTTTTCTATCTGTTCAGTTTTTTTATTCAGCTTCGGTTTGATCACCAACAAGAAAAACAACAGGCTTACCGTTGAAACAACAAAGAAAACCATAACTTGTACCGCTATTGATGCTCCCGTCAAATCTAAAATTAAAGCAACTAATGCTCCGATCATAAACCAGGTCGACACTAAACTTACCGTAGCTGCCTCAATTACAATAAAAAAAATTAACGCCACTAACCAAAAATGCCAGCCAACAAAGTTTAAGCTACTTAGTATATACATTTTACACCTTTCTTTTATCTTATTTAGATGGCCATTCGTATCTATAAATTGAATTTTCACAAAAATTTATATTTTTAATAGCATTTTTTAAAATTGTTAATTTAATATTTTGTTTTTCAGGGAAATTCATTTTCCTGAAATAGTTTTCTTCTTTTAGAAATATATTTGTTTTTTCAAAAAATTTCACACAGAAATCTATTTTTTCGGAATAAAATCATTATCGCCACGCTGAGCACTCTTGATTAACAGAAAGGCAATATTATTAATCCTTCTTTCCAATCGATCAATCTGACGATTATTGCGTAATTCCTCCAAGGATTTAATTTTTATTTGATCAGAATTATTACCTTCCGACTCAGTTTTGGTAGTTTTCGTATCACTGAAAACATCTTCTTGTTTCTCTTCTTCCAAAATTTGAAAGTAATCATTAAGAAAGGCACTCGAATCCAAATTGCTGCAATCTATTATCCCTCCAACAACGTTAAATGTTGGGTCGGTAGATTCTTTGCCTAATTCAGCATAGGATTTTACATCATATTCAAATGATTCCATAAAGACTATTGGAATTCCCACTTGATCAAATGGTGTATGGTCTCCGAGATGAGTCGTCCATTCCCTGAACAATATCGGTTCTGCAAAGTCCGTAGCTTCAACCGTAAAAATATTCTGATTCGTATATAGAGAAAAATCGTTATTTGTTAAGAGCATATAATTATAATAGACATCAGTCATTTCATATAGCTTTTTCCGCTTTTCATACGATTTCTTTTGTCCTTCAAGTACGGAATTTTGTCCGGCATGAGCATATACTTTATCACCGGCATAAATTTTGTCTATGTTATACATCGCTTCAAGCTGTTCAAGATCTGATGTAGACATTTGTTTAAGAAATGCTTTGGCTCCGGCAAAATTTTGCGTGCCGGCGCCGAAAAACACCAGTTGTACGTTATAGGCTGGCCGGTCTCTTTGCATTTCTTTCGCTATTGTCAATAATGTAGCAACTCCTGCCGCATTGTTATGAATCCCATCACCTGTTGCCGAAACCGTATCTACCGCCTGCTTGTCTTTAATGGGAGTATCATAATGGGTTCCTATAAGAATGAATCGCTCATTGATGTTATCGAGTGTAGCTTTTATGTTGGAATCCGATCCGGTATACTCAAATCCCGTTCCTTCAATTTTTATTGATATATTTTTTGATGTAAGCTGTTTGCCGGAATCATCAGTAAACGTAAAATCATCTACTTGCGGTTGATAACCGAGATTCCTCATTTTTTTAATTAACCAATCCCCTGCAGATTTTTCTTGTTCACTTCCGGCATATCTTTCAGGAAAATTTTGTGCTAAACTAACTGCTAAAGCTCTACCGTCGTCACCGTAACGTGCCGGCATACTTAATTCATTGTCGGTAGAATTCTGACAAGCAGCTAGCGGAATCAGGAATACTAACAAAAGTAAATATACTGAAAAACTACGAAGTTTATTAATAAAATTCATATTTTCATTTTAACCTTTTTATATTCGACCTGCAATAAGCTTTCTGTTAAAATTAGAGAACATAAAACTGTGAATGTATTGATTTTTCGTATTCAGAATATTCAAATCTATAGATACATTGTAAATCAAATATGCTAAATATAAAAAATAACTCAAGAACCAAAAGTAAACAAAAACTTAAATCACAATATAAATTCGGTAGGGAATGCAAATTCATCAAAGATAGGATATATAAACTATCTGTTTGTATACTTTTAATTGCCTGTTTTTTCCTTGTTTTGATTTTATTCGGTAGTAATCAACAAACAGTTTATGCGAATTCTGATGCTAATCAATTGACCCATGGCTTCGATCCTGAAGTATCTATCAATAATGTTTTGGTAATCAGTACTGAATTTGACAAAACTCTATTCTCGCAACAAGCTTCCAGTCCAATTCCTTTACCGGCAGCAAACCATTTAATGCTCAGTTTATTGGTTTTAGAACAATTGGAATTAGATGAAAGAATTATGCCGAGTATCAATGCAATCAAATTCGGACAGGAAGATCAAAAAAATCATTCTGTTACCATTGAATACAATGAGACTTATCTCGTTTCAAATTTATTAGCACTACATATGTATGAACATTCTTCTGCTGCAGCCATGGTTTTAGCAGAACATTTAGCCGGTTCGGAAGAAGCATGTGTGGAATTAATGAATGAAAAAGCCGCACAGCTTGAAATGAATGATACCAATTTTACCAACATTCTGGGCTTTGCTGATTTAAAAGAAGGAAAAAAATGGTCAAGCAATTTTGATTTAATTGAAGATGCAGATTTATTAAATCAAAAAAGCACTCTCGTCGATCTTGCAAAGCTTGTTACTACCTTAACTAAAAATCAGACCGCAAATCAAATGTTCAGTGAAAGAGAATATTTTACACGAATGCCTGACGGAACAATAATGGCTTTGATGCATCCTTTTGATCAGATTTTTGCATCAATTGATCAGGGTGTAAGTGGTGCCTGGAATTTTAAACAACAAGACATGTCGTTCAGCATGGTAACTGGCGAAAAAAATCAAATAAAATATCTGGTTTTCATGAGTGATAAAACCAAAAATAATTTTGCCAAACAAATTATCGAATTAATACAAAATATATCTGAGCATTATGTGGTAACGCCATTAGTCACTCAAGGTCAAGCTTATCCCAGTTATGATCAAACCAAAGAAGGTGATAAAATTGGCTTGTTGTTTTTGAAAACAGTAAATTATATTCACCCCGTCCACGATAGTTTTCTGCATCCTGCTGTAAAATATATTTCACATGGTCCGCACAGTCGCCCTTTAGCACGTGGAACTCCCGTGGGTCATGTTATATTCACACTAAATGACGGATCACAAATTGAAGCTGAAGTTGGCTCCGATATCTCAATTCTTTCCGGTAATACTTTACTCAGTACCATGATTAATTCCCTGCAACGAAATCCCAATTTGAACAAATTGATTATTGCCTTGGTTGTTTTGCTTTGTATTATTTTATTGTTTAAAATTTTCCGTTTGGCTAAAGCTTTGTCACGTCAAATTCATTTATACAAATTAAACAATATTCAAAAACAGCTAAAAGACCGTATCGACAAGCCGCAATAATAAATTTCAGAGTTAAAACATTACGAATACAAGTTACTGGCAAATCCGGCACAATAAATTGATAGAATTTTGCTCAAGTATGATAATATAGATGTTGGTTTCACAGAGAACATTAGGAGGATCATATGCAGAAAATTATAAGAACCAGATTTGCCCCGAGTCCGACCGGATTCATGCATGTCGGCAACTTGCGTTCAGCTCTATATGAGTTTTTAGTCGCCAAAAGTCAAGGCGGAGAATTTATCTTGAGAATTGAAGATACCGACCAGGAACGCCTGGTTGAAGGATCGGTCGAACACATTTACCAAACTTTGGCGGAAGTTAAACTGAATTATGACGAAGGACCCGATATCGGGGGCCCGCATGCACCTTATGTTCAAAGTGAAAGACTTGCGCGTTATTTGCCGTATGCTGAACAATTAGTCAAAGAAGACAAAGCATACTATTGTTTTTGTTCTAAAGATCGCCTGGATTCTTTACATCAGGATTCGGAAATAAGTGAAGACGAGCAGAGTGAAGTACCGGATCATTTCGGCTATGACCGGCACTGCCGTGATTTGGACCAAGCAACAATTGAAACAAAATTAGCAGCAGGCGAGCCTTATGTTATCAGGCAAAAAATGCCTCTAACCGGCACTACGACATTCCATGATGAGATTTTCGGTGATATCAGTGTAGAAAACAAAGAACTTGAAGATCAGATTTTAATAAAATCTGACGGTTATCCGACATATAATTTTGCCAATGTAATTGATGATCATGAAATGGAAATTACTCATGTGGTCAGAGGATCAGAGTACCTCTCTTCTACGCCGAAATACAATTTATTATATGAAGCTTTCGGTTGGGAAATACCCAAATATGTCCATTTGCCTTTGATTCTCGGTGAGGACGGTACAAAACTCTCCAAGCGTCATGGAGCGACTACTTTTGAAGAGTTGAGCAAACAAGGCTATCTGACTGAAGCGATTATCAACTATATCGCATTCTTAGGCTGGGCTCCGAGCAAAGACACGCGTGAAATCTTCAGCTTAAAAGAATTATGCGAAGTGTTTACTATTTCCGGAATCAGTAAATCTCCTGCAACGTTCGATTATAATAAGCTTGCTTGGTATAACGAACAATACATTCGCAATATGGATGTCGCAACATTTAAGAATTGGCTTGAACCGGAAGCCAGAGAATTTTTCGGTAACAAAAGCTATGATCCGGATTTGCTCGCTGAAATGTTGCAAAACCGCATCACCAAAAGAACCGATTTGCCTGTGATGTTGGATTTTGTTAAAGAACCCGATCCGTTCAATCCGGAAATGTATATTCATAAAAAAAGCAAGCTGACACCCGAACTGGCAGTTCAGGTCTTAGGCATAATTGCTGACCGTATCACCGATTCGGAGATTTACGAACGCGATTACCTTCATGGTTTATTAATGAATCTGGGACCGGAATTGGAATTAAAAACCGGGCAAATCATGAACCCGGTCAGAATTGCCCTTTCCGGCAGGCAAGTAACCCCGGGCGGTTCAATTGAACTTCTGTTGTTGCTGGGAAAAGAAGAATCGCTTAAGCGATTGACAGAAGCCGTTTATAATCTGACTGAATATCTTGCCGATCAAGATCAAGCAACAAGTTAGATTATTTGTTGTAAAGATTAATCATATGGCAGAAATTATTAAATATTAAGACTTTGCTGTTTTTTAATAATATGTTATAAGAGTTGAATGAAAATAGGGTTGCATGAAAATTATCATTTGAGGTGAAATTAATGACTGAATATAAAAAATCTGTTTTAAAAAATCCCGGTAATATGCCGAATAACTTTATCCATGACTTTATTGATCAGGATCTGGCAAAAGGCGGACAATATGAAGGGCGAACCGTACATACCCGCTTTCCTCCCGAACCGAACGGTTATTTACATATCGGTCACGCCAAGGCAATCTACATTGATTTTGCTACAGCCGAAAAATATCAGGGCTTATGTAATCTGCGGATGGACGATACCAATCCGATTCGGGAGGATGTTGAATATATTGATGCGATCAAAGAAGATGTGCATTGGTTAGGTTATGACTGGGGAGATCGTTTCTATTATGCCTCGGATTATTTTGAAGAAATGTACGGCTATGCAATTGAGCTGATCGAAAAAGGTCTGGCTTATGTTTGTGAATTAACCGCCGAACAAATTCGTGAAACGCGGGGTACTTTAACCGAACCTGGTCAGAACAGTCCGTATCGTGATCGTCCGATAGAGGAAAACCTGGATTTGTTCAGTCGCATGCGAGCCGGTGAATTCGAAGACGGCAGAATGACTCTGCGCGCAAAGATTGATATGAATTCCGGTAACATCAATATGCGTGATCCGGTTATTTATCGTATTGCTCATGAAACTCATCACCGGACAGGAGATACCTGGTGTATTTATCCGATGTATGACTTTGCCCATCCTTTAGAGGATGCAATTGAAGGCATTACTCACTCACTCTGTTCTCTGGAATTTGAAGATCACAGACCATTATACGACTGGTTTATCGAAAATTGCAGTGTTCCCTATATACCGCGTCAAATCGAGTTTGCGCGCTTAAATATTGAATATACCGTTATGAGTAAACGCAAATTACGCAGTCTTGTCGAAGAAGGAATCGTAGACGGCTGGGATGATCCCCGCATGCCGACAATCAGCGGTTTAAGGCGTCGGGGCTATACACCGCAGGCCATTCGCAATTTCTGTGAAAGAATCGGAATTTCAAAGGTTGATTCAGTAGTCAGCCATGATTTTCTCGAATTCTGCCTGCGTGAAGATTTGAATGACCATGCTCTGCGCGGTTCGGCAGTTTTAGATCCTGTGAAATTAATTATAACCAATTATCCCGAAGATCAAACCGAACAAGTCATAGTACAGAACTTCCCTTATAAACCTGAACTCGGTTCACACGAAATGAGCTTCTCGCGCGAAGTTTGGATTGAACGCAACGATTACGCCGTGGATCCGCCTAAAAAATATCATAGATTATTTAAAGGCAATGAAGTTCGTTTGCGCAGTGCATACATTGTAAAATGCACCGGTCATCTGGAAGATGAGAATGGCAACATTACTGCCGTATTGGCGGAATATGATCCGGAAAGCCAAGGCGGTAAAGCAGCCGACGGCCGCAAAGTGCGCGGGACAATCCATTGGGTTGACGTTAATGCCGCAATTGACAGTGAAGTCAGAATTTACGAAAATCTGTTTACAGTTAAAGAACCTGACGTTTCGGCTGCCGACTATCATGAATTAATTAATCCTGATTCTTTGCAAATAATTGAACATGCCAAACTCGAGCCTTGGTTATTACAACCGGAATTCCGGGAATCTGCATTCCAATTTATCCGTCAAGGATACTTCATTCAAGATAACAAAGATTCTACAACGGAAAAACTTGTATTCAACCGCAGTGTTTCCTTACGCGAAAGTTATAAACCGGAATAATTATCTTAGAAGCAAGGAATAAATATACCCGGTTTTTCCCGAATAGGTGAATTTGACCCAGTTGCCCACCAAGGTTCCGCTGACTTTTCTGTTGGCAGGTAATGAACCGATTACACTGCCATTCGGCGAACTTCTCACATTGACTGCACTTTTGGTATATCCCGTGATCGGGGGTGATGTAGTCGTTGTTAAACCCATTGCCACATAGGCTGTTCTACCGTTATAGATGAACTTAAGATAACTTCCTTGAATTGTACCCGTTACAAAAATCGGCATCTTTAATGTTGTGATGATTGTTCCGCCGGGCGCACTCCTGAGGTTTGAGCCGGCCTTTACATAACAGGTTAAGTTAACCGGAGCGGCTTGCAGGAGTGAACTATAGACATAACCGGTTTTGCCCGCATAAGTGAATCTGACCCAGTTACCTGTCAAGGTTCCGCTCACTTTACTACCTATCGTCAAAGAACCTATTACTCCTCCATTAGGGGCGCTTCTTACGTTGACCTTACTTTTGACATAGCCGGTAATCGGTTGTGATTGAGTGGTTGTCACACCCAGATGAACATAGGCGGTTTTGCCATTATATGTAAATTTGAGGTAACTACCTTCAATTATACCCGTTACATAGATCGGCATTTTTAACGTTTCGATGATTGCTCCGCCGGGTGTACTCCTGATATTTGAACCTGCCTTAATATATCGTGTAACTTGGACCGGATCCTTTTGCAATAATGAAGCATACACATAACCGGTTTTTCCGTTATACGTTGTCTCTACCATATTCTTGACAAGTAGACCATTAACTTGATACCCCATCGGAATTGTATCGATAATTGTTCCGCCGGGTTGATCTCTTAAATTTAATATTCCTGTTGCATATCCGGTGATTTCCGGTGAATGATTTGTAGCTGCTTCCCATATTACATAAGCCGGGTTTCCGTTATAGATGAACTCAAGCCAGTCAGCGTTATCTCCGGCTATGTTTGTGCCGGTTACATATAGAGGTCGCCAAAGATTAGTAATTACTGCACCATTGGGTGTCGCGCGAATGTTATAATTCGCTTCGATGTAAAATGTATTTAAATATATCCCGGAGTCAAAACAATGAGATCCCACTTCTTCAATGGTCGGATTGGTAATCTGGTCACCTACTTTTAATACAATTGATCCGATACCCTCAGGAATTGTAGCCAGGATCACTGAATTAAATATAAAGGCATCTTGCCCGATACTCTCGACACCGTCCGGAATTTTAACGTACGTTAGATTGTTGTGTTTAAATGCTGCAATACCTATACTTGTTATGGAATCAGGGATTATTACACCGGTTAAATAATTATATGCAAATGCAGAATACCCTATCTCTGTGACACTGTCCGAAATCCCGATTTCCATGAGATGGTTAAAATAAAATGCGAACTCTTCAATTGTTCTGACTCCGTCCGGTATGGTTACACTCTCCAGATTATTAGAATTAAATGCATATTTTCCAATTGTTTCGACTCCCTCCGGTATCGTTACGCTCTCGAGATCTTTGTATTGAAATGCATTGTCTCCGATATGCTTAACATCAACTTCATTTATTTTGGGCGGGATATTAACATTCTTGCTTTCTCCAATGTAACCCGTGATGGTTCCGGTTCCGGGATCAAATAAAAAATCCCCCTCCGGTGTATATTCTCTTGTGCCTCTGCTGTGCTCAGCGTTATCCGGTATCGCAACATTATCATCTTGGTCAGCCGGATTATCTGTAACTGCTTCTTCCGCCACTTGTTCCGCTTCAGGCATTCCAACCACTTCTTCAATGCCGGACGATGTTTCCATTTCTGTTGCCGATTCATCCGGCATCTCCTGTAATCCATCTGTGAGATCGGTATCGGTTTCAGATACTGCTTCATTGTCCGGCTGCTCTACATCATTCTGATCTTCCGTATCACTTACATCCGGTGTCACTTTTTCGTCCACAGTAATTTGCGGCATTTCTTCATCTGCATCAACTTGATGCATTTCTTCATCTGCAGCAACTTGATTCGTTTCTTCGTCCGCAGTAACAACCGTATCAGCCAGAACCTGCTCAGGGACGATTATTAAGGTGCTTAAGATGAGCAAAAATACCAGGATTAATACCCGGATTCTTAAATACAAATTCTTCTTCATAAGCTTCTCCTTTATCCTTAGCCCGGATAGTTTAATTTTAAATTACAGAATTGGTTTTTTTTTACAGTTTTTGCATTGTTTCGAAAGGTCGAAAATTCGGATTGATTTTTCTTTATGACCGTTATGCTGCTTTTGATAGTTTTGAAGGTTTTCGTTTCTCAATAGTTAAATTTAAGTGGCGATTAATCTGAGGGTATTCAGATATTTGATATTTAAATAATAAAATAAACTATATTCCGGGTCAATAAAAGACAATATAAATTCGAAAATATCAGGTCTAAATATTTTCATAACTTATCTTTTGAGTTCTTCGAAATTGGATTATATAAATACTTAACTTTATCCTGCTTTTAGTAGATAAGAAATACAGTTTTAACAAATAATTTGTGTAGTTCTGAAAACAAAAATACAAAAACAGATTTCTCAATCATGCCAAGTCGAAAGAGAAATCTGTTATGTTATTGCAATACAATAAGATATACAATAAGAAATTTAATTATTAATTAACTATTGGTCACTTTAATAGTGAAGCATAAATATACCCGGTTTTTCCCGAATAGTTGAATTTAACCCAGTTGCCCACCAAGGTTCCGCTGACTTTTCTGTTGGCAGGTAATGTACCGATTACACTGCCGCCGGGCGAACTTCTCACATTGACTGTACTTTTGGTATATCCTGTAATCGGGGGTGATGTGGTCGTTGTTAAACCCATTGCTACATAGGCTATTTGACCATTATAGGTAAACTTAAGATAACTTCCTTCAATTGTACCCGATACAAAAATCGGCATCTTTAATGTTGTGATGATTGTTCCGCCGGGCGCACTTCTAAGGTTAGAACCTGCCTTTACATAACAGGTTAATTTAACCGGAGCGGCTTGCAGGAGCGAACTATAGACATATCCGGTTTTACCCGCATAAGTAAATCTGACCCAGTTACCTATCAAGGTTCCGCTCACTTTACTACCTGTCGTCAATGAACCGATTACGCTACCATTCGGGGCGCTTCTTACGTTGACCTTACTTTTGACATAACCGGTAATCGGTTGTGGTGTGACGGTTGTTAAACCTATTGCTACACAAGCATCATCCCCATTATAGCGAATATAAAGATAGCTTTCAGTAATATTACCCAGCACATAGACCGGCATCTTTAATGTTTCAATGATTGTTCCGCCGGGCGCACTCCTGATATTTGAACCTGCCTTAATATATCGTGTTGTCAGTACGGGTAATTCCTGGAGCAATGAGGCAAAAACATAACCTGTCTTACCCTTATACGTTGTTTTTGCCATATTCTTAACAAGTTCACCGTTAACTTGATATCCCATAGGAATTGTACCGATAATTGTTCCGCCGGGTTCATCTCTCAAATTTAATATTCCTGTTGCATATCCGGTGATTTCCGGTGGTGTATTTGTAGTCGCTCCTATTGCTGCATATGCCGGGTTTCCGTTATAGGTGAACTCAAGCCAGTCAGCGTTATCTCCGGCTATGTTTGTGCCGGTTACATATAGAGGTCGCCAAAGCTTAGTAATTACTTCACCATTGGGTGTCGCGTGAATGTTATAATTAGCTTTGATGTAAAATGTATTTAAATATACCTCGGGGTCAAAACAATACTGACCTATTTCTTCGATGGTCGGATTGGTAATCGGGTCACCTTCATTTAATACAATTGATCCGATACCATCAGGAATT
>JAAYNE010000004.1 GCA_012521015.1 Clostridiaceae bacterium
TATTGCTATAGATATATGCAGAAGAAATTCTGCACAGAAAAGACAAGCTCTGTTTGTCGAACTTACACAGGAAATGCAAGAATGTATTCCCGGAAAAAGTTATGTTGAGGAGGAAGTTGAAGCCGGTACCTTAAGCGAAATCATCAATGCTTTTCTGGATACCTGTTCAGAGGAACAGCGAAATGTATTTGTCAGAAGATATTGGTTTTTTGATACAATTTTTGAAATCTGTAATAGATATGGCTATTCCCAAAGTAAAGTCAAAGTCATGCTGTTTCGTATTAGAAAAAGACTGAGGACACATTTGGAAAAGGAAGGTTATGCGCTATGAAAGATTATGAACTGTTAGATGCCATTGGCGGCATCAATCCTGAATATATTGACTCAGCAGAAAAAAGCATAAGAAAGGACAAAAAACATATTTGGAAAAAACTTCTTCCAATTGCCGCTTGTCTGTGCCTCGTCATAAGTGCTGTAATACTGCCATCGATCTTTGGCGGTAATGCTGTAAATCCCGAAAAATATAAATACCATATCTCCGGAGCTGAGATGGCTATGGAGTGGCCGTGGGAATACATGAATATTGCCGAAAAGTACACTACCGTTAAGTTTAACAACAAGGAGTATGGTATCAAATTATCAAATCCTGTTAGCGAGAATGTACTTGGAGATCCGCTTGGTTCATGTGAAGCAACAGGTGTTGATTCATATACCAACAAGAAATATACCGAGACTTTTAAGGTCTATAGAATTAATGGTGTATCTGAAGATAGACTTATTGCTGCAGGTACCGAAGGAGAGTTCTATGTTTACATGCAGAATGGTATCTCAAAACCGGCCACTTTCGGAGATGTTTGGGATCTCTATGGCTTGGATCAGAACTTGACATTTAATCATTTCACGATTAATGAGGGATACGATGACAAGGGTGAGTTTGAGCTAACTGATGATGCGTATATCCGGGAAATCCTCAGCGGATGCAGAGATGCCGTTTTGTATGATGAAACAGATTCCTTTGAACGAAGTAACCGTAACTATCTGACCTTTACTGCAACATCTGAAGCTCTGGGCGCCTATAAGCTGGCTGTCTATATCTCTGAGGATGGGTATTTTGCAACCAATCTTTTCAGTTACAGCCATATATATTACATCGGTGCGGATGCTGCAGAAAAGATCATCAGCTATGCAAAAAATAACTCAGTAGAAACTGAGTCAATTCCATACGAATTAATGGTGCCCGGTATGCTGACTGAGATTAACGATGACTACGTGTTGATTGATGACAGTGCTCTTTGTAACAACGAAGAGGATGGAACGGTATATAAGATCTACACCTACGATATTAGAATCAGAAGATGTGTAGAGTTTGGCGGTATAAAAGTCGGAGACGCAGTTATCGTAAAATATAACGGTGAAATCTCTGAAAAAAATGAAGTCAACGGAGCATATTCAATGTACACGGGAACGCTTGTTGACGGAGACCTTCAAATTCCGGAATAATCCAAATTTATTTTTTGCTCTGAAAGAAACGCATGTCATTTTACATATTTGCATTGATCACGTTATTAACAATTGGTTTTCCCAGTCTCGACGACCATATAAGATTCGTCTTATTTACATTATGGGGAGAAATCTTTATTCTCGCTATAACGGGTCAAAAATTGTTTGGTTCGCTCTTCCCTTGGATTCTCGAATATCACTTGAGGCGTGCCTTGCTCAACAATTATACCTTCATCCATAAAAATAACTCTGTCAGCCACATCTCGAGCAAAATTCATTTCATGGGTGACTATAATCATAGTTGTATGCCGATCTGCTAAATTTCGAATAACGTTTAACACTTCACCGATAAGTTCGGGGTCTAAAGCAGAAGTGGGCTCATCAAAGCACAGAATGTCGGGCTCCAAAGCCAATGCTCTGGCAATGGCCACCCGTTGTTGCTGTCCTCCCGATATCTGATGAGGATAAGAGTGAAGCTTATCAGTAAGGCCGACTTGAGCCAGAAGCTTTTCTCCATTATCTTGAATCTCTCTTAAAATGGCTTTTTTATTCTGCCTATAGTCGAATCTCTCTTTGGCCAACATTTCTGCTGCCAAGGTAACATTTTGAAGGGCTGTATACTGGGGAAACAGATTAAAATTTTGAAATACTAAGCCGAAATGAAGGCGCTTCTTTCGCACTTCACTTTCTTTCTGTGTTGCAGGATTCTCCGCATCAAAAATTATCTCATCATTTACGATAATGCTGCCTTTGTCGGGCCTCTCTAAAAAGTTCAGACATCGAAGCAGCGTAGTCTTCCCGCTTCCTGAGGCACCGATAATTACAATTATCTCGCCTTTTTCCAATGAAAATTTAATTTCACGCAAAACTTGAAGAGTACCAAAGAACTTTCCAAGATTTTTAACTTCTAATATCGCCATTTAAACATCCTTATTTATGTACGAAAATAGCTGAGTCTCTTTTCTAAATAATCGAACAGTATGGTTAAAGCTCCTATAAGGATGAGAAAATATATTCCTGTTGCAAAAAGAGGCCAAATAAGTCCTTTACTGCTGTATTCTCCAGCCATCATAATAATTTCCTTATTCGCGATGATACGAGCGAGGGAAGTATCTTTTACCAAGCTCATTACCTCATTGCCGACAGGCGGAATAATACGTTTCACCACTTGAAGAAGTGTTACTTTGAAAAAGATCTGTGCCTTTGTCATACCTAAGACCTGGCCTGCCTCATATTGTCCTTTTGGTATACTTTCAATACCGCCACGGTAAATTTCCGAATAATAACAGGCATAATTAATGACAAAGGCTACCGTTGCTGCAGTAAAACGCCCTACATCGCCGTTTGGCCAAGTTATAGACATCCCTAAAAGGCCCGGTCCGTAAAACATTACTATAAGCTGTAACATTAGCGGCGTGCCGCGGATAACCCAAACAAAGGTTCGTATTAACCAACGGACGGGTTTGAAGCGACTCATTGACCCGAATGCAATAAGCAGTCCCAAGGGTAATGAAAACAAAAGTGTTAATGCAAAAAGTCTGCAATTTATTAAAAAACTTTCCGACAGGCGGCTGATAATCACTGACGCCTGATTCATACCTATTTCCTCAAAACATATTCAATGAGGCAGAGTTTGTCCTCTGCCTCCGGTTAAATTTGCTGTATGTAAAATACAATAAGCTTACTCTGCTAAATCTAATCCATATTTTTCTGCTAATTTTCCCATGGTTCCGTCAGCAACCAACTCGTCAAAAAGTTTATTTACTTCGGCACAGATATCGGAACCCTTGCGAAATGCAACCCCGTAATATTCTTCAGACAAGTAGTCTACAATTACAATATCTTTATAGCTTGTTCCTTCACCAGTCATGGTATTGGCAAGAGTTAAATCCAAAACCGCTGCATCTGAAGTTCCGGCTTTTACCTCTATCAGACATTCGGTCTGCAGGGTTTTAGGCACAAAATTTGCTTGCTTTAAGTTTTCATCGGCCTGAATGGCTTTTTCTCCGGCAGACCCTTGTTCGGCAGCCACGTTCTTGCCTATTAAAGATGCTGTGCTCTCGTAAGCCGTACCTTCTTTGACTAGAACGACCTGGGCATTTTTGATATAGGGTTTTGTTATTTCCATGGCGGCTTTACGATCTTCATCGATAGTCAGACCGTTCCAAATACAGTCTATAGATTTTGCATTCAATTCTACTTCTTTGGTATCCCAATTAATTTCAACAAATTCAGGCTCTAAACCTAGTTTTTCACAAACTATGATGGCCAATTCCGTGTCAAAACCGGTAAATGTACCACTTTCATCATTGTAGTTCATCGGAGCATAATCAGTATAGCCGATTACAATCTTACCGTTTGACTTTACATAATCTAAATCACTGTCATCAGTCACATTGCCACTGGTATTACCTGGGTCGCTACTGGTATTATCTGGTTTGCTACTGCCCTTATCGGCACCTTTACCACAAGATACAAGTGTGAAAATCACAGCCAATACTAAAACTATTGAAAGTATCCTTTTCATTTTTTCCTCCATTTTTTAGTATGTTTAGTTTATAAGAACCTTAAAAGTATAGCATATTAGTAAGATAAATCAATTAAGCGTTTTGTTGATGACGATTTGGCGAGTTGTAAAATGAAATGAAATTTAAAAGTCTCGCGACAATTCTGTCCAATGTTATTGGAAAATACGAACAAAGGAGAATCGTTTTGAGCCAATTACATTGTATCAGGAAAAGAAAATCAGGTCAGCATTTAGATTTGGAAGATCGGAAAATATTGGAATATCTGTACAATCAAAATCTAAAGTGAAGCAAAAAAGAACTCTTAACGCAAAAGGCATTAGCGAAACAGTTAGGCTGGAGCGAAGCAACCTTAAGCAGAGAACTAAAACGAGGTCTGGTGGATCAACAAGCGAGTGACTTAACGACCTATAAAGCCTAATTATTCATCCCATTCCGGATTTTCGAAAACATAGTCTTCTGCACCGTAATCTTCAATGGCAAAGGTTATTTCTTGGACTGTGTAACCTTCCTCTGCCAGGATTTGGTATAGGGCATCAGCACTCACGCTACTGACACTGATTTCTTCCCAGGCCCTTTCTTTTGCCATTTGGGCAAAGTCAATCTTAGATGCTTTTATTGCATAATCAATAGACCCTTGAGAAAACCCGTCCCTGGCTAGCTGGTCTTCTAAGGCCGATCGGGAACAAGGCCTTTCTCTAACATAATCTAGGCTAGCAGCCAAAGCCAGCTCGTCCTCGCCACTTATAAATTGAGAACTTTCCATCTCCTTCTCACTGGCTAAGTTTTCCGGTCCGGACCCCTCTGTAAATTCTATAGAGCCTAAGACTAAATCCTTTGCCTTAGGTTCAACTGATTTTTCAGGAAAGATAAAAACATACAGCCTTTGGTTTTTATGCACCATATACATGTATCCGGGATCGGTCATATCATGTGTAAAATGAAACTTCTTGAAACTTATCCCGTTAAAGGTCTCTTCACCAAGATTCTCTAAGGA
>JAAYNE010000046.1 GCA_012521015.1 Clostridiaceae bacterium
CAAAATGCAGAAAAGTCGGGAACTTGAATAATGTAAATCAAACGGAAAGTGAGTTCGTCTCCCTCGCATTAAAGGGTGGGGGAAACAACTTTTCCGAAATTGGCCCATTTGCATGTTGCATATTACAAAAAGGTCTTAAATGCTTAACCCTGGTTTCGGTTGTCTGTAAATTGGCTTCATGATAAAGCAAAAAAGGCCTTAAGTGACAAAGCCCTCAACTTTTTTGCAGGGGGGATGAGCATAAAAGGCGGAAAATGCTTAATCATGAAGCGAAAATGAGACGCTGCATTGCGAAAATGTGTCAATTGTGCCAGAAATTCTCAATGGATTCTTGTAAAATCAAATGGTTTCATTATCTTTGCCATTGCGAAAATGTGTCAATTGTGCCAAAAATTCTCAATGAAATGATTATACCGAGAGATAACTATTTGCAACGACTCATTCGTTGTAGGAACAACGGCCTTATCAAAACCATAACCGGAATAAGGCGGTGCGGAAAATCTGTACTCTTATCAAAACTATTCTATGATTGGCTCCTAAAAAATGGTGTTGCCGAAAACCATATCATCTACATAGCTTTTGATGATATGAGCAAGGAGAAGCTAAAAAATCCGCATGAATTTCTTGATTTTGTAAATAATCAAATCTCCGGAAAAGGCATGTATTACATCCTGCTCGATGAAGTCCAGATGATGGATAATTTTGTGGGAGTCCTGCTCAGCTTGCTTCATAAGTCGAATTGCGACATCTATGTCACCGGAAGCAACTCCAAATTTCTCTCAACCGACATAGTAACTGAATTTCGAGGAAGAAGTCAGGAAATCCATATGCAGCCTCTTACTTTTGCAGAATATTACAATGCGGTGGGAGGAGACAAACACGATGCCTGGCAGCAGTATTATCTATATGGCGGTCTGCCTCAGTTATTGTCTCTGAGCGGAGATGAAGATAAAGCGAATTATCTTTCCAATCTATACAGAACGGTCTATCTATCAGATCTGATAGAAAGGAACAACATAAATAATGATGACGGGCTGGAAACCCTCATCCGAGTGCTGGCATCTTCCATCGGGGCTCCTTCCAATCCATCAAGAATTTCATCAACCTTTTTGAGCGTGGAGAAGAAAAAAATCTCAGCCAACACATTGACCCGCTATATCAAGTACCTTCAAGAGGCTTTTGTTATATCGGAGGCATTGCGTTTTGATGTCAAAGGAAGGAAATATATAGGTACGGAGACCAAATACTATTTTTCGGATATAGGCATCCGCAACAGTATTTTAGGTTTCCGTCAGGTTGAAGAAAACCATGCTATGGAGAATATCCTGTATAATGAGTTGCGTTACCGCGGATTCAATGTAGATGTTGGGATGGTTGAAGTAAGAGAGAAAAACGGAGAAGAAAAAATTGCGCGCAAACGCCTCGAAGTCGATTTTGTTGCCAATAAAGGGAGCAAAAGATATTATGTGCAGTCGGCATTCAGAATGGATGATGCAGAGAAAGTGGCTCATGAGAAAAAGTCCTTGCAGAATATACCGGATTCATTCAGGAAAATTCTTGTAGAGAAAGACCACATCGCCCCCTATCACGACGAAGACGGCTTCCTCAGAATCGGCTTGTTCGATTTTCTTTTGAAACCCGATAGCCTTGATATTTAATATTTCGCTTGCTTCGGTGGGAGATTTTTCTTGCTTAATCTAGTGTTTGCCTCTTACGAGTTTAGTTTTCATTTTTTTAATATCTGTTTCTTCGTAATATATTTAAGACAGGATTGTTGTGCATTACAGAAAATAACTTTCTTTGTTTCCATATTATAAAATTACATTTGAATGCTAGTTGGCGCAATATAAAGGCATTATCCACTATTTCAGATAGTTTAGTTAGATTTACGACAAAATTTGAGTAATTTTGCCCACAAAGTAGAACTACTAAAAAGACACATAAATACATGAGCTCAAAATTCTTTAACAATAGCGAAGGAAATACACTCTTCGCTAAGTTAAAAGGCATTGCACAAGGGATGAATAACTTTGACCGATTCTTGGCGGTTGTTGGTTTTTTTCGTTCTTCAGGATACTTTAAACTTCGAAAAGAACTGGAAGATGTATCTGAAATAAAAATTCTGGTAGGCATCAATGTGGATAAAATTTTTAAGGAGCATAATTATGCTCTTTTCTGGATTACCGATGAGTCTAAAACCAAACAGGCATACAGCAAACAGTTCAAAGAGGATATTCTTAATGCCCGTTACGACCATGATGTTGAGGAAGGCATCCTGCAAATGTGTGAAGATCTTACATCCGGAAGACTCCAAATGAGGATTCATGGTTCCAAAAACCTTCATGCTAAATTCTATTTATGCTTACCGCAGAATCATAATGAACATTCTGATGGCTGGGTTATTATGGGATCTTCTAATATCTCAGATTCCGGACTTGGCATAACTGAACCGCCTAGATACGAGCTCAATGTCGCCATGAAGGATTACGATGATGTGGCATATTGTAAAAGGGAATTTGATACTCTCTGGGAAGAAGGGGTTCTTCTTACTCTGAATGATATTGAGGAATATAAGAAGAAAACATACCTCGGCTATCAGCCTACCCCATATGAGATTTACATCAAAGTGCTTATTGATACCTTTGGCGACCAAGTAGAGGATGACTTTACTATTCAACTTCCAAAAGGAGTCCTGGATTTGAAATACCAGAAAGATGCTGTTATACAAGGCTACCAAATGCTCCTTCGTCATAACGGACTGTTCCTTGCCGATGTGGTTGGCCTTGGCAAAACGTTGATTGCCACCATGATTACAAAGCGATTTATCGAAGCAAACGGAAGGAATACTAATGTACTGGTCATTTATCCTCCAGCACTGGAAGAAAATTGGAAAACCACATTTCGTCTCTTTGGAATAGAACGAAAGGCTCAATTCATTACAAATGGCAGTCTTCATAAGATAATAAACGGAAAAGACCAATATAAGGATAAAGAAGAATTTGATTTAATTATTGTAGATGAGGCTCACGGTTTTCGAAGCGACCAATCAGGCAAGTATGATCAGCTTCAAAAGATTTGCAAATCTTACTGCGCTAATACCGGATTGCTCCGCAGTACACATAAGAAAGTAATGCTTCTATCTGCCACACCGCTAAACAATCGTCCTCAGGATTTGCTGAATCAGCTCTTACTATTCCAGAACAGTCAAAATTGTACCATTGATGGAATTCCCAACCTTAAGGCCTTCTTTAGTCCATACATTGACGAATACAAAAAGTTGATGAGAGAGCGAGACCAGCGAAATATAACCTCCGAAGTAGATAAAATATATGAAGCCATTAGGGAAAAGATAATCGACAAGGTTACTATACGTAGGACTCGACATAACATTATGAACGATGATGCCTACAAAGAAGATCTTAAAAAGCAGCAAATTAAATTTCCCCATATCCTTGATCCTAACATCCTCGAATATACTATGGACAAGGATACAAGTAATCGTTTTTTTAAAGCGTTAGACTTTTTAACAAATCCGGAAAATCCAATGCATCTCGAATATGCAAGGTATCGTGCTGTAGAATTTTTAAAACCTGAATATCGAAAAAAATATCAAAATGCCGTTCATGTTAGCCAGTCACTGGCCGGTATTTATAAAGTACATATGGTAAAGCGTCTTGAAAGCAGTTTTCATGCTTTTAAGAAATCCCTTAAAACCTTACTCAACATTACCAACGGCATGATTAATATGTTTGACAACGGTAAAGTTATCATCGCTCCAGATTTAAAAGTCAAAGACTTGCAAGCCAAAGGGCTGGAGCTTGATGAAATTATCGAGCATGCCATTGAAAAAGGATATTTAGAAGAAGATATTACATTTACTCCGGATTGTTTTGACCCACAATTTTTGCAACTTCTCAAGAATGATAAGGATGTCCTTAAATATCTTGTTGATGATTGGGAACAAGAACACAATGACCAAAAATTTGACAAGTTCAAAGAAGTTTTTGAGTCGGAACTTATGCATCCCAAAATAAACAAAGAAGGCAAATTGGTTATATTCTCCGAAAGTGTGGACACCCTCAACTATCTGTACAAAAGAATAAAGGATGAAATTAAGCGCAAAGACATTCTACTTGTTACTTCTAAAAACAGACATAAGGCAGACAAGCTGGTCAAAGAAAACTTTGATGCTAATTCATATATCAAACTTGACGAAATAAATATTCTCCTCACCTCGGATGTGCTTGCAGAAGGAGTTAATTTGCATCGTTCTAATGTTGTCGTCAACTATGACTCACCTTGGAATGCTACAAGATTAATGCAACGCATTGGCCGCGTAAACCGAATCGGGTCAGCCGCAGAAAAAATCTACAACTACATGTTCTATCCGTCCAAACAAGGTAACAGCCAAATCCAGCTTTATGAGAATGCGCTTATAAAACTACAAGGCTTCCATTCTGCTTTTGGAGAGGATGCCCAGATTTATTCTCGTGAAGAAATCGTTAAACAATTTAAGTTGTTTGATAGTAATGTCCGTGATAGTGTGGACGAGAAGATTCAGCTACTTCGAGAAGTGCGAGAACTTTATGCTACAAATAGGGAGCTGTATAATAAAATCAAGGCCTTGCCTATGAAGAGCCGCGTTATGCGTGATATTGGTAAGCACTCCGGTTCTTCCATCGTGTTTGTTTCTTCAAATGTCAAAACCGAGTTCTATCTTGTAAATAAAAGTGCTGTTGAGCCTATTGATTTCCTTAAAGCAGTTAAATACCTAAAAGCTAAGCCGGAAGAACTTCCAGCTCCATTTGAAGGGAGCAATATGCATTTTGAGCATGTAAACCGTGCTCTCAACAGTTATTCCTCTACCGTTAATGAAACCAGGGATAATAATGTTGTTAATAGAGTGGACTTAGATCAGACCTCCCGCAGGGCGAACAAATTCCTAGACAATGTAAAAAGAATAACACAAGATGCCGACTTGCAGTCAAAATGCGACATCCTTAAAAACTATATCAACAATGGTGTCTATTCACAGCTGCCTCGTTTTTTAAAAGCTCTTGCCAGAGAATTCAATAATGATTTAGTATTGATGAGGGAGAGAGAGTATTATATTTCAACAAAAATCGAAAAACTTATTCAAACGTATCATTCTCAAACAAGGCAGGAATGGAATAGCCAACAGGAGTTTGAAGACCCAAGAATTATCATATCTGAAACGTTTAAATAACTCAACTATGAGAAAAATATACACCAACAATGAATTTAGAGATATTTTTCAATCCCCATTTCAACTGGACACATGGCAGTCCTTGCTTAGGGATTTCTTTCACTTAAAAGAACTAAGGATTCAACCTGAATTCATTCGTGGAAACGATAGTGAGAACGGTTATTACCTTGGCGCTCTTGACACCGAAGACAATTATCGCATAGGCTTCTTTTGGTTTGAAATTACTAAGGGATCTGTAGTCCATAAAAAAGTAGGTCTCCGGAAACTTGTAAAGTCTTTTATAAATCCAAGTTGGGGGCAATTTGACGCAGCGCTTGCAGTATTTTCAGAAGATAATCACTGGCGCCTTTCTCTTATTTGCGACATAAAGGAAGAGGCAATGTCTCCTCGTAGGTACACATATGTCTTCGGGGAAACTTCAAATTATTATAATACGCCTGTTGCTCGTTTTGAATTCCTACAAAAAAACGGCATTACTTTCGAGAACCTAAAAAAAGCTTTCTCTGTTGATGCCCTTACTAAAGAGTTCTATAATGAACTCTTCGACTGGTATCAATGGGCCTGTAAAGATGAAACAGGTGTTACTTTCCCCAATAATACAGCAATAGAAGAAGATGACCGAGAACAGCTTGACACTAAGATAATTAGGCTTATTACAAGGCTGATGTTCGTCTGGTTTATAAAACAAAAAGATCTTGTTCCCAACAAGCTTTTCGATGCTTCTCAGATGAGTAGTATTCTTAAAGATTTTGATCCTCTTAGCAAAACTAGCGGAACATATTATAACGCTATTCTTCAGAATTTGTTCTTTGCGACTCTTAACCGAGCAATTATTGACGAAGATGGTAATAAGCGCTGCTTCGATAAAACCGTAGGGAAAGGTGTTAAAACAACATACCGATATTCGGAATTATTCTCTATAAGCGAGGATGAGGTTATAGAAATGTTTTCCGAAGTTCCATTCCTCAACGGTGGTCTTTTTGAATGTCTTGACAAAACAAAGATCATTGATGGCGTTAAAAAAGCATATAATTATGATGGCTTTAGCCGCAATGATAAGAAATTCACTGATGGTCGTTACAGGAATAGAGCATTTGTGCCCAACGTGCTTTTCTTTGACCCCGAATATGGTTTATTCTCTATTTTGAGCAGATACAATTTCACAATTGAAGAGAATACACCTAATGAGCAGCAGGTTGCCTTAGACCCAGAACTGCTAGGAAAAGTATTTGAAAACCTCCTTGGAGCTTATAACCCCGAAACACAACAGACAGCCAGAAAGCAGAGTGGTTCATTCTATACTCCCCGCGAGGTGGTAAATTATATGGTTGATGAAAGCATAATTGCTTATCTGGGAGACTCAAATCTGACTCGTTCATTATTGAATTATGATTATATCCCGAAGCCGGAGGATAAGAAAGAGTGTCTTGAGATAGCGGAAAAGCTTAAGCAAATTAAAATTCTGGACCCTGCATGCGGTTCTGGCGCTTTTCCTATGGGTCTCCTCAACCGCATTGTTGACATTCTACAAAAGATTTCCCCTGAAGAGAACATTTATGAGTTAAAGCTGGCTCTTATTGAAAATTGCATCTATGGAATTGACATACAAAGCATTGCCGTACAAATTAGCAAGCTTAGATTCTTTATATCCCTGATATGTCATTGTGAGAAAGATATTACCAAACCCAATTATGGTATTCCAACACTTCCCAACCTGGAGACCAAATTTGTATGTGCTAATTCATTGATATCAGCGGACATCATTAAATACGATGGCTATAGGATAGATACAGATCTAGAACTGAACAAGATGCAGCAAGAGTTAATAGAGATTCGACAGAAGCACTTTGGTGCCCGCACCACCGCTGAAAAAAGAAGATATCGAGCAGATGACGAAAGGAAGAGGAATGAGATACTTCAACATATCTTAAAGGATGCTACAGAACCTGATAAGGAATATATTGCCCAGCGGGAACATGAAATCGAAAAACTCAAAAAAGAAGCTGTTTTATATAAGGAGGAAGTGTGGGTCGAGGTCATTAAAGAGCCTGAGGTTACTCTATTTGGTGTTGTGGAATCCAAGAGCACTCCCATACGTGAAGATATTAACAAAAAGAAACGCGATGAGATTAATAAGAGTATTCGCTTATGGCAACAAAAGATTGACAACGAACTTAACAAAAGCAAATTACTAGGTTTTGAAGCTGCAGTAAAACAAATCACTGACTGGAATCCTTATGACCAAAATGCGTCATCTGAATTCTTCTCATCTGAGTGGATGTTTAATGTCAAGAATGGTTTCGATATTGTAATCGGGAATCCGCCCTATATCCAACTCCAGAGTAATGAAGGTGAACTTGGGAAGCTATATGCTCCTTGTGGATTTCAGTCCTTTGCAAGCACAGGAGACATCTACTGCCTGTTTTATGAAAAAGGCTGGCAGTTACTAAAGGACAACGGACACTTATGTTATATCACATCAAATAAGTGGATGCGTGCAGCTTATGGAGAGAAGCTTCGTACATTCTTAGCGTCAGAGACAAACCCACAGTTATTGATAGACTTCGGTGGGATAAAGGTTTTTGAGAGTGCAACCGTGGATACTAACATTATGCTTTTTGAAAAAGGAATCAATACACATAATACACGTTGCGTTGTCATCAATAAACAGAACAAAGATAGCCTAAAAAATCTGAGCGTATTCGTACAGCAACAGAGTACTTTCTGTGACTTTTTCGGAGGAGACAGTTGGGTGATTTTGTCCCCGATAGAACAAAGCATAAAACGTAAAATTGAGGTTGTAGGGACACCATTGAAAGATTGGGATATAAGTATCTATCGTGGAGTGCTTACTGGTTGTAACGACGCCTTCATAATTTCCACAGAAAAGAGAAATGAAATTCTTGCCAACTGTACCAGCGAGGAGGAACGGAAGAGAACAGATGAACTTATACGACCTATTCTTCGTGGCAGGGATATTAAACGATACGGGTATGAATGGGC
>JAAYNE010000047.1 GCA_012521015.1 Clostridiaceae bacterium
ACCCATCTGAACACTGGCGGTACGGATTCCTTCCAGACCGCGCAATTGAGTAAATTCAACATTTTCCAGAGTTTCTCCGGTTACCCATTCATAAGCTGTACGTACGGCAGCTTCGATAACACCGCCGGTGGTACCGAAAATGACACTGGCACCGGTCGATTCGCCCATTAATTGATCGAAATCTTCATCCGGCAATCTCTTGAAGTCAACACCGGCTTCATGGAGCATTTTACCCAGTTCACGAGTAGAGATAACGATATCAACGTTGCTGTTTTCATCTTTAGAGAGCTCCGGCCGAGCGGCTTCGGCTTTCTTGGCAATGCATGGCATGACGGAAATAACGCAGATGTCATTGGCATTTAGTCCCATTTTTGAAGCATAATAACTCTTGGCCATCGCACCGAACATGATCTGTGGTGATTTACAAGTCGAAGGAATATCAAGCATATCGGGGAATTGATGCTCGATGAAATTGACCCAGGCCGGACAACAAGAAGTTAGGATGGGCAACACACCGTCATTTTGTATACGGTGGATTAATTCCGAGGCTTCTTCTATGATAGTCAGATCGGCAGCCCAATCTGTGTCGAAAACGGCATCGAAACCTAAGCGACGCAGAGCAGCGACCAATTTGCCGGTTGAAATGGTACCCGGTTCCATACCAAAGAGCTCGCCAATAGCAACACGCACGGCGGGAGCAACTTGGACAATAACGTGTTTGCTTGGATCGTTCAGTTGGCGCCAAACTCGCTGTACTTCGTTTTTTTCTGTTAAAGCCGCAGTAGGACAAACGGCGACACATTGACCACAAAAAGTACAAGAGGTATCTGCCATATCGAGATGGAAGGCAGGGGCTACTACTGCGTTGAAACCGCGACCTAAAGCGGAAAGAACGCCAACCGTTTGTACCTCGTTGCACATTGTTTCACAACGACGGCACATAATACATTTATTGGGGTCTTTAACCAACGAACACGAAGTTGTGTCGATAGGATAATTCATAGTCTCACCGACATAATCAATGTGGTTGATGTTGAGATGTTTGGCCAAAGCCTGCAATTCACAATCCAGATTTTTGGGACAAACCAAACAATCTTTGGGATGATTTGAGAGTAAAAGCTCAAGTGCAGTACGACGACCATTCAATGCACGCATCGAATCAGTGTGTACGACCATGCCCGGAACACACTTTTCGCTACAAGCGGTGACCAGTGCAGGTCGACCTTCAACTTCGACCATGCAGACGCGGCAGGAGGAGACTTCGTTGCAAATTTCAAAACCTTCCAGATTGAGATGACAAAGCGTCGGAATATAGATGCCAATAGCTTTGGCTGCATCCAGAATAGTGCAACCTTGTTCAACTTCTGTTTCGATACCGTTTATATTCAATTTAATTTTTTCCATATGTGTTCTCCTTAAGGTTTGACGATAGCTTGGAACGGGCAGGCAGTAAAACAGGCCCCACAAGCAATACACTTGCTCTCGTCAATTACATGTACTTCTTTAACTTTCCCGCTGATACAAGATACAGGACAACTACGTGCACATTTTGTGCAGCCAATACATTTTTCCGGATTAATAGCATATGCTTTGTTAACTTCATGTTTAGCATAACGTTCATATTCTTCAGGGAAATATTTCATAGTACTTAGTACCGGGTTAGGTGCTGTTTGGCCCAATGCACAAAGTGCTGTCTCACGAATAGTACGACATAAAGCATCCAATTTTTCTAATGTTTCAAGATCACCTTTTTGCTCAATGAGTGTTTCCAGCATTTCATAAATACGTTTAGTACCGACACGACAAGGGGTACATTTACCACAAGATTCATCCATTGTAAATTCGAGATAGAATTTGGCAATTTCAACCATATCATTATCTTCATCCATGACAATCATTCCGCCGGAACCCATCATGGAGCCGATGGCTTTTAGGCTTTCAAAATCTATCGGAGTATCTAGATTGACTTCAGTGATAACACCGCCGGAGGGACCGCCAGTCTGCACGGCTTTAAATTTTTTGTTGCCTTCAATACCGCCACCGATTTCAAAAATAATTTCACGCAAGGTTGTACCCATCGGAACTTCAACTAGGCCAATATTATTGACTTTACCAGCCAGTGCGAAAACCTTGGTTCCTTTAGAGCTCTCTGTACCGATGCGACTGTACCAATCTGCACCTTTTAGAATAATGGAAGCAACATTGGCTAAGGTTTCAACATTATTTACATTACTTGGTTTTCCCCTATAACCGGATTCGGCAGGGAAAGGTGGTTTACGTGTTGGTTCACCACGATTTCCTTCGAGAGAACGAATAAGAGCTGTTTCTTCACCACAGACAAAAGCACCGGCTCCAAGCGAAATTTGGACATCAAAATCGAAATCTGTACCGAGTATGTTTTTGCCTAAAAGTCCGTATTCACGAGCTTGAGCGATAGCTGTTTCAAGACGATATACAGCCAACGGATATTCAGCACGAATGTAGATAATACCTGTATCTGCACCGATTGCGTAACCGCCGATCATCATACCTTCAAGTATGCCATGTGGGTCACCTTCTAAAAGAGAACGATCCATAAATGCACCGGGGTCGCCTTCATCGGCATTACAAATAAAATATTTTTCTGAACCCTCAGAAGTTTTGGTAAAGCTCCATTTCCTACCGGTAGGGAAACCCGCACCACCCCGGCCACGTAGTCCGGAGGCGGTGATTTCATTGATGACATCATCTTGTGTCATACCGCTTAAAACTTTGGCTATAGCCAGATAACCACCATTTGCGATAGCTTCATCAATACACTCAGGATCGATAATGCCGCAGTTATGTAAAGCAACACGTCGCTGCTTTTTATAAAAGTCCATGTCGAGATAATGTTTTTGTTTCTCTTTTGTGCGAGGATCGGTGTAAAGTAAACGTTCGACAGCTTTGCCGCCTATTAAGTGGCTATTTACGATTTCGTCAAGATCTTCCATTTTTACCTGTACGTAAAATATATTTTCCGGTTGTCCTTTAACAATCGGTCCTTGAGCACAGAAACCGAAACATCCGGTTTGGACAACTTTGATATCTTCTAAACCGGCGTCAGCAATTTTTTCACGTAAAGCTGTGATGATTTCAGCACTTTGTGCAGAATGACAACCGGTACCGCCACAAACGAGAATATCTCTGGGACCGCTTTTTGCTTCGTCAGCTTGCAATTCATCGGAACGAAGGTCAAGCAATGACTTTAGGTTTTTATGTAATTCATAGAGAGCATCAAAAGAATTCAGTCTCATTGTGCCACCTCCGCTTTTTCTTGTTTGGCTAGTATTCTATATTCTTCAATAATTCCCTTGACATCATCTTTCTTTACATGACCGAAAATTCGATTATTGATGGTAACAACAGGTGCCAAACCGCAGGCACCAATGCAACGCACGTCTCGTAAAGAAAAGAGACCGTCTGCACTTGTCTTCTGACCTTCTTCAAGTTGTAATTCGTCGCGAAAAGCTTGAAATACAGCATCAGCACCTTTGACAAAACAAGCGGTGCCCATACAGACACTGATTATGTATTTGCCGCTCGGTTCTTGTGAGAAGAATGAATAAAAGCTGACAATGCCGTTGATCTTTGCTGCCGGTAGTCCGGTCTTGCGTGCTATATAAAGCTGCAATTCCTGTGGAAGGTAAGAGAAGAGTTTTTGTGCTTCGTGCAGAATGTGGATAATTCTGCCTTGTGGATTGTCCTCTGCCTCGATAAAGACATCAAGTTCGCGCAATTTGCACGAATCTAAAATTTCCATGTTGAACTTAGATTTTTGCATGGTATCACCTCACATCAGATTTAGACTGAAAAGAAGTTTTTACGCTTCTCCTCTAAATCAAGTGAAGACGCAGAAAAGAAGCATAACAACTATTTTCATCTTGTCTTATAATACCTTTAATACATATAAAAGTCTATAATATTTCTAATAATATATATATAATTTCATAATATTCCTGGGACACAGAATGATTTATGAATTGTATGTTAAACTGAAATGAAATTTCATTCTATTTTCAACTTGTCTTCATAGAATGATAAAATTAAATTAGTTAAAGAAAGAAGGTTTTATGCAGCATAATTGCTTTATCATAATGTGATTTATACATTGCCTACAAGCCAATAATTAAAAATTACCATAGTAGATTTGCTGGATAATGAATAGCAAAAATTAGATATGGTAAATTTTCTACTTAGTCTTAATTATTTTAACAAGTCTAATTATTTCTTTGCGCAAAAATAATGCCATTGTTTATCAATGTGTACTCGAGCCATCTTGATGTCAAAAATTTTGTCCAATATACCGGTCTCGTATATTTTTTCCGGTGTGCCTTGCATTACTACAAGCCCTTCTTGCATCAGAACTATCTGATCGGCTGTTTCAAGTGCATAGGCAAGATCATGAATAACCATGATGATATATTTTCCTGAATTAGCCAGTTCTCTGACTTGTTGCAGTATTTGCAATTGGTGGGATATATCCAGATACGTGGTCGGTTCATCTAAGAGTATAATACTCGTGTCTTGCGCCAGAGCCATAGCAATATAGGCTTTTTGCTGCTGACCGCCGGAGAGCTGATTGAGGGGTATTTCGGCCAGTTCCATAATTTTCATCTGTTCCATTACTTTTTTGACTGCAAGGAAATCCTCTTGCCGATAACGACGGGGATAACTTAAATATGGAAATCGCCCGTGCAAAATTAAACGCTTCACTGTAATATCCGGAATCTGTTTACTTTGTGACAGGTAAGCAATTTTTTGTGCTATCTGATTTTGTGACAATGCTAATAAATTCTCTCCGTTTAGCAGTACTTGGCCTGAAATCACAGGAAGGATGCCACAGATCGATTTCAGTAGTGTAGATTTCCCACAGCCATTTGGTCCCAATATTGCTGTGACCTGACCGGCATGTGCACCTAGAGAAACACTGTGCAATACCTCTTTCTTGAAATATCCTCCGCGAATATTTTTGATTTCAAGCACGTCCGTGTCCTCCTTTTCCTTTATTTAAAATAAACAGGAAGAACGGCACACCGAGGAAAGCCATAATAATCCCGACAGGTAGTTCGTAGGGAGCAAAGACGATTCTTGCAAATGTGTCGCATAATGTGACAAAGCCTGCGCCAAACAAGGCACATAACGGTATGAGATGGTGAGCTTCGTTGGCAGCAATGCGTCGGACGGCATGGGGTACGAGAAGACCGACGAAGGATAGCAGGCCTGCAATACTTACGGCTGCTCCGGCCAGAGCTGCTGCGAGCATCAAAAAAAGAGTGCGCATCATGCCGGTATTCATGCCGAGACCTTTGGCGTTTTCATCGCCCAGGGTCAGCACATCAAGCTCATTCGACAGGGTATAGAGAATAATGATCGAAATAATGATGATCAGAGCTGCAGGAATGAGTTTGATATAAGTAACACCGGAAAAATCGCCGATTTTGAAATCATTGTTCATAATGCTGACATTTGGTACAAAGGTAATCACAGCGGCAGAAATGGCTCCAAGCAGACTATTCATGGCAACACCCATCAGGATGACGGTTCCTCTGGAAGCTCCCCACTTTTTTGCACCGAAACTGACGGTCATAACTGTGGCAAATGCTCCGAAAAATGCAAACAGCGATAATCTCCAGCCTCCTGCAATGCCGAAAGCCGAACAAAGTGTCACAGCCAGTCCTGCACCGGCATTCACACCGATAATACTCGGTGAGGCGAGTCTGTTGGCAAGTACTCCTTGGATTATTGCACCGGAAACTGCAAGCGCAGCACCACACAGCAGGCTTGCCAATACTCGCGGAAGTCGGACAAACCACAGGATTTTTGCTTGCGGACTATCCGAATCGATCTTCTGTATTACCGTTAATAAATCTGAGAATTTGAATTCAGTTGCACCGAGCAGGATACCCAGTACTGCAGCAATCAAAAACAGAGAGATGGCAATGGCATAAATATAACCGATTCGAAGTTTATTGTTTTTTAAGAGTTTCATTACATATGTTTTATCCGTCAGTGTTTAATGAGACAGAGTTTAATTAGTCAGTGTTTCGTTAGGCAGTGTTTCATCCCCGGGGGCTTCATTTGTAAGAGTTTCATATAACTTCTGATAAGCTTCCGCCCAGCGTGCATTCGGTTTCAAATTAAATAAAGTCTTGTCCATTATATACATTCTATCTTTTTTTATGGCTGAGAGAGAATTCCAAGCAGGATTTTCCTGAATCATATTTTCAAGGGATGCTTTTGCCGCGTCGGTATCACTACCCATCGTGACCACAAAAATGTGATATGGTTCTTCACGGATTACTGCCTCGACACTGAGATTTTCAAGTATATTGCTATCATTATCTGCAATGTTGATACAACCCATATCCGCAAGCATTTCTCCTAAGATCGTTCCGCGGCTCCCCTTAGCTTTGACGAAGCTTGAAGCTGTTCTGAGCAAAAGGACGGTCCGCTCCTGATCCGGAATATTTTTCTCTGTATATCGGTTTTTGATTTCTTCTATTTGTGTTTGGATCTGTAAACCATTCTCTTCATATAACTCCTTTTGTCCGGTAATATCCGTGCATGTGTCGAGCATACCCAGATAATCGTAAAAATTATCGACATCAAAATATGCCACAGTAATATTTGCTGCTTCCAATGATTCCTTCATTTCTACATTACTTGCCGTAGATGCACTTGCAATAACAAAATCGGGTTCTGCAGACAGGAGTAATTCGAGGCTTGGTGAATGAGCGCCGCCGATGTTTACTGCATTGTTAAGCTCCAGTCCGAAATCCTCCCAGGCATCATCGGGAGCGGCACAGAGAGAACCACCGGCCAATACCCAGACATCCGCAAAGCTTCCCAGCAATGATGCTACGCGCTCCGGATTTTTCTTCACGGAAACCATGCGATCCAATGCATCGGCAAAAGTAATCAAATCTTCTTCCGCAGAATTTACAGTTTTGCCGGTATTGTCGGTGGTATTAGCGGTATTACCGGTACTGCTTATGCTTTCGGTGGTGTCACGGGTATCACCTGTATTGCTTGTACTGTCGATATCACCGGTGTTGTCGGTGGTATCACCGGTACTGCCGGTATTACCTGTGCATGCAGTAAGCAATAATAAAGAAATACAAATTAAAATTATCAGATAACGTTTCATTAATAATTTTACCTTTAACAAGTTGCACCGCCTTTGACCGTTTTCTTCAAAATGGTAGCCTTATCGATATTCCCTTTAATCAATTCATCATTGACATAGTTAAAGCCCAGACGATTAACAGTATCGGCAAAACGTTCACCCGGAATTCCTTGATCACGGAAAAGAAGAATAGAATTTTCAATTACATTCATAACTTCTTCTTCAGAAGTAAAAATCTTGCTTAGGGGCTGACCGTGAGCAACTTCCTTACCCCAGCGACCGCCGATGTAAACTTTATAGCCGGACTGATATTCCTCAAATGCTCCGAACGGGCATCTGCCGATACAACGACCGCAACTGTTACAGATATTAGAATCGACATGGATCTTGCCATCAACCAATTCCGCAATCTTAATCGGGCAGCCATCGACTACTTGGCATTTTTTACACCCGCGGCATTTTGCATAATTAATCATGGGAATTTTCTGAGCCACGATCCCGAGATCATTCAGATTGGGTTTTACGCAATTGTTAGGACAGCCGCCGACAGCAATCTTGAACTTATGAGGTAAAGTAACATCACTATAGCCGACGAAGAATTTTTCATGGATTTTTTCAGAAAGATCGAACGTATCGGCCAGACCATACTGACATGTAGTACCCTTGCAGGAAACAACGGGACGAACTTTAGAGCCGGTACCGCCGGTAGTTAATCCGTATTCAGCCAGAAAGTCAATCAGAGGCTGGATATTTGCATGGCGTACACCTTGGATCTCCATCGTCAAACGAGTGGTCATGGTCACTTCAGCCGAACCGAATTTTTCAGCCGCTTCCGCAATGACGCTGTGTTCTCTGGAAGTGATTTTGCCGTTACGGGTAATTACGCGAACGTTGAATACATCGGGATAGCGCTTGTCTTGCAGGCAGCCCAGACTTTTTACACGTCTGATTTCTTCGGGAGGCAGCTTATTGCCTTCAAAGGATACTTTTACATCACTTAGCAGCAGACCGCCTTCTAGTGCACGGGTATTGGTATAGCCATATGACTTCAGCTGATTCTGGAGGAAATAACTGCGTTTACCCTTAGCGCAGACTAAGAGGAGTTTTGCATCCGGAGCCAGACCATCGATCGGACCGTTGACCTTTGCCAGATCCACCCATTGTGTACCCGGCAGAGCAGGAGTAAGGCTGACATCGATAACCGTATAGCCCTTTGCTTTGGTGGCAGCATACTCAGCCGGAGTTATGGTCTCGTAAGCACCACACAATTTGTTTTCCAGCATGTAACAAGCTTGAACGAAAGGATGAATGGCGGTGGAGAAGGGAGGTGCATAAGCAAAGTCCAGAGTATCAAAGTCTTCGATTTTGGCTCCCAACGCAATGCCTGTGACGGCAATGTCGACCATCTTGTCGACTGTCCCTGAACCCAGGACTTGGATACCCAGCAACTGATGGCTTTCTTTGTCGGCAATCAATTTGGTTATGAAAGTAGAAGCACCGGGATAGTAATGTGCCTTATCGTCAGTGAAACAGGTAGCAGTAATAACATCGTAGCCCGCCTCTTTTGCCTGAGCCTCGGTCAGACCGGTCCGGCCTGCATTCAATTCGTCTGTCAGCTTTACTACACCTGTACCTAAGCAACCGCCGTAGGGGGAGTCTGTACCGGTCAGGTTTTTGGCCAAACAACGACCTGTGATGTTAGCAGTAGAACCCATAGCGGACCATTGGCTCTTGCCGGTCAGACGATTGAAAACCTGTGCACAGTCGCCGACGGCATAAACATCGTTCAAGTTGGTTCGCTGATGCTTGTCCACAACGATCGTGCCACGATTCATTTCAATACCCGAATCAGCCAGCCAACCGGTAGCGGGGCGAACGCCGATAGCCAAAACTACGGCATCACCCTCAAAACTGCCAACGGATGTAGTAATACCGGTAGCTTTTTCACTGCCTGTAACCCCGGTTAAAGGGGCACCGAGGACAACTCGGATGCCTTTTGCCTGCAGTTGTTTGCGAATGTAGTCAGCAACTTCTGTATCAAAAAGACCGGGCATGACTTGAGGAGCCATATCTACGACAGTGACCTTCAAGCCCTTGGTCAGCAGATTTTCTGCAATCTCCAAGCCGATAAAGCCGCCACCTACTACAACAGCACCGGCACATTTATTTTCATCGATGTATGCGCGCAATAGAACGGCATCATCAGGGGTACGCATGGTAAAGACACCGGGCAGGTTAGTGCCTGGCACGTCGGGAATAAAAGGAGTGGCACCGGTGGCAATGACCAACTTGTCATAGGAAACAACATCGCCATTTGCAAAAGTAACAGTCTTTGCAGCTGTATCAACAGAAATTGCTTCCATTTCTGTCTTTACTTGTACGCCGGTCAGATCGGTGAACTTGGCAGGGGTGTTAACAATCAGCTCTTCACGACTTTCGATGCTGCCTCCCACATAATAGGGCAAACCGCAACCTGCATAAGAAATATCCTTACTTTTGGAGTAAATAGTAACCTTGGCGCTGCAGTTCTCACGCATCAGCTTTGCAGCGGTCTTAGTACCGGCGGCAACACCGCCAATCACAATAATATTCATAGAATCGCTCCTTCATACACATGGAATAGTATTTTAAAACTGTATATTGATTATAACTTACTCTCATGATAAGTTAAATTTAATGTTATTTATTTTATAATAAGATAAAATTATCATACTTTGGAGGAGAAAATGCTCGACTATCGAATTGATACATTTTTAACATTGTGTAAATATATGAATTATAGAAAGGCGGCTGAAATACTTCACCTGTCTCAACCGGCAGTAACCCAACAGATACAATCTCTTGAGCGCACTTATGGACGCAAACTTTTTAATTATAAAGGTCATAAATTAACTAAAACAAATGCCGCGATATTACTTGAAAAGTATGCCAGAGCGGCAAAATTACACGATCATGCGCTGAGGGAAAAGCTCGAAGACAAAGCGATTAATATTCTAAGGGTAGGCGTAACAAAAACAATTGGAGATTACTTCCTGGAGGATTATATCTGCAGATTTTTGAGTAAAAAAGAAAATGCTTTGACAGTGATTGTAGACAATACAGAGCATCTTCTGAAATCATTAGAAGATAATGAATTGGATTTTGCCGTAATTGAAGGTCTTTTTGATAAAAATAACTTTAACAATATTCTTCTTCGCCGAGAACCCTTTGTGGGCATCTGTAAAAATGATCATTCATTTGCAGGACGGGAGATCAGCATTGAAGAGTTGCTGCAAGAAACTATCATTCATCGGGAAAAAGGATCTGGTACTCGTGCTATTTTGGAGCAGGAACTTAGTTGGTATAATGAGTCTCTAGAACGGTTTCAGCGTCACATTTGTATTTCAAGCTTCAAGTTGATATTGGAACTCGTAAAACGGGGATTTGGTATTTCATTTGTGTATAATATACTTGCAGATTCCGATCCGGAACTTGCAAAATTTTCGATTCAGGGAGAAAAAGTTGTTCGCGAATTCAATATCGTGTACCTGAAATATGCAGATATGCATGAAAAGATTCATGCTTTTTTTAATAGAGAAACAGATTAATCCCTGTTACTTAAGACATTCAATGTAACAAATCTTACAGAGTTAACTTTATTTTAAGATAAGATAGTGATAGAGGAATTTATCTTTAAAAAATAGACTTTTTTAGGAGGGTTTTATGGACAATTATAATGATGAAAACACATATGAAGAAGTAGAACAGGCGTTTCCTTTGATCGGACGTCCGGCACCGAAGTTTACCGCTAATACAACGCATGGAGTGATCAATTTTCCGGATGATTATAAGGGCAAATGGGTAATTCTTTTTTCTCACCCGGCAGATTTTACACCGGTATGTACAACAGAGTTTATGACTTTTGCCAGTATGCATGAGGAATTCCAGGCCCTCGATACGGAACTTGTCGGTTTATCTATCGACTCTGTTCATGCACATCTCGGTTGGGTGACTGCAATTAAAAATTATTCCTGGAACGGCATTGAGAATCCGGAGGTTAAATTCCCCGTCATTGACGATGTGAAGATGGAAGTGGCAAATAAGTATGGTATGCTTCAAGGTGAATCGGATACAGCAGCTGTGCGTGCTGTGTTCTTTGTTGATCCGGAAGGTATCATGAGAACAATTCTGTATTATCCCGCATCTCTTGGTAGAAACTTTAACGAGATTAAGCGTATTATTATCGGATTACAAAAATCTGATGCTGAAGAAGTAGCTTTACCTGCGAACTGGCATCCGGGTGATGATGTAATTGTACCGCCGCCTGCTACAACTGACGGAATTGCAAAACGTGTTGAAGAAGTCAAAGGTAAGGACGAATACGATCAACTTGACTGGTACTTGACCTTTAAGAAAGATAAATAAAATTTATGATTTTACTTCGTAAAGAACAGAAGTAATAGATAGAAGCGAACAACAGAAGTTAAAGGCAAAAGTGAAAAACAATAGTAAAAAGAAAAAGTAAATAACAGAAGTTAAAAGACAGAAGTCAAAGATATAAGTAAAAGATATAAGTAAAAACAACAAATAATAAATCCCGTGATTTTGCAATACAATTTGAAATATCAAAAAGTATTACAACGCGGGGTATTTTTATTCTGCCTAAACTTAGTGCGGATGGCGGATATAAGTAATCGCTTACCACAGATAACATTTTTGAAGTTTGGTACGGGCGATAAACTAACAGAAAAGTATAAAGGAACAAGAGTATGCCGTATAAAAACGATTTTCAAACTTCGCTTAGCAGCTCACTGAAACCGGTTAGAATCTTCTGTAAGTCCAAATCGCTGTATTCATAATGAAAAGAATCTTTTAGGACATCTACCTGTAATCCTGAGTTTTGCAATATTGCTGTCGTTTTAGGACTAACCAACTCATCTTTTGCAGATTGAAAAATTTTAATTTCTTTGTTTAAAGGAAAGCCTTCGCCCAACAATTTTTTTGTTCTACCAATTTCTTTCAATAAGGCAAGATAATTCGGAATCCATTTAAAATACTTCCAAAATCTGAGATCAGGCTCGATACCGTAGCGAGGATCAAAACTGCCGGAAGGATTTTTTTGATAATCGATCATCTTTTTTACGTTGATGAAAAAAGGCTTCAATTTAAACCTTATTTTCAAAGGAACCGCAAGCAGAAGAACCGCTTTAATTCCGGGATTTTGGATTCGTTGTAAGGTAAATAATGTTCCCATTGAATGAGCCACAACATATATTTCAGAATAATTTTGCCTTAATTCAGCCAGAGTAAAATCCACCTGATTCTGCCAGTCCTGCATTGTAGCTTTGCCGAAATCATCGACACTGCCGCCATGGCCTTTTAACAACATCATATGCTTAGCATAACTGTCCGGAACCATAGGATAAAAATCACGAAATTGATTCGGATGCCCGGTAATCCCATGAATGAATAAAATTACTTTATCCTGATTTTTCTCAATACTTTCCAAGGGTTTAAATGCTCCTATATGAATTTGTTCGATGCTTTTCAGCGTGATTATAAGCGTGAATATATTATCTTTTTTTCACCCTGTTTCTGCAAATTTTAGATCTTGCTGCAAAGGCAAGCCTTTATTAAATATAACAGATCCTATCCCCGAGAGGGGACGGAAACATTAATTAATGGTGATATTAATATTCATTGCATTATTTCAATTTCAAATTTTATTAATGATTCAAAAAAGAATAAAAAAGCAAATAGGAGTATTTTTGAAGAGTGCGGTTTCGGAAGACCGTCGACTCGCTCTCGGTTACTTCTGAGAATGCAATTTTTACTTAAATAAACAATATATTTCCTATATAGAGTTAATTTCTTTAAATTAGAAATATACTTCCAATTACATAATAAAAATTATAAATTTGGAAGTATATTTCTAATTTGTTATAATGTTCATAAGTGAAGAGGAGGTGCCTATGTTTCAGAGACCATATTACTTAAATAGACTCATTAAATTTAAAGATAGTGATTTTATCAAGATTATTACCGGTGTAAGACGTTCCGGCAAATCGGTTTTGCTGAAGTTATATGTTGATTATTTAAAAAATGAAAATATTTCTGAGGAAAATATTATTTATATAAATTTTGAAGAATTTGAATATCAAACTATAAAACTCGAAGAAGACTTCAGAAAATTGATCTTGGAAAAAAATCCCCGGAATAAGAATAAAATATATTATTTATTTGATGAAATTCAGCTTGTTGAAGGTTGGCAAAAGGTTGTTAATTCATTACGAGTTAGTTATGACTGTGACATAGTAATTACCGGATCAAATGCTAAAATGCTTTCCGGTGAGTTGGCAACTCTTTTAAGTGGACGTTACGTAGAGATTCCGGTCTATCCTCTCTCATTTCAAGAGTTTTTAACAGTAAAAAAAGCAGATAATGATTCCAGAATGGTTGACAGATATTATTCTGAATATGAAAAATATGGTGGATTTCCCGGAGTTGTTCTGGCTCAGGAAGAAATTAAGGATACGATTTTATCAGGAATTTTTGATTCTATTGTGCTCAATGATATAGCGTATCGATCGGGAATAAGAGACACTTTTGTACTTAAAGATATTATTTCTTATTTGGCGGACAATGTAGGTCAACTTGTAAATCCCAGTACAATTGCCAACGTATTGAAAAATGAAAAAGTGAATACGAGTAATCACACAGTCAATCGATATTTGGATCTTTTAGAAAATGCTTATTTATTCTACCGTATAAGGCAATACGATCTTAGAGGAAAAGCATATTTAAAAACCAATGCGAAATATTTTATTGCAGATAACGGTTTGAGAAGACATACAGTAGGGAAAAAAGACGGAAACTTCGGGAATCGCTTGGAAAATATTGTATTTTTGGAACTTTTAAGAAGAGGTTATACGGTTGATATAGGCAGAATTGATACTAAAGAAATAGATTTTATTGCAAGAAAAGTTGATGAACAAATTTACATTCAAGTAACCTATGAAATGCCCAAAGATTCACGAGAGATAGATAATCTTCTTCTTATAAAAGACAATTACAAAAAAATCATTGTAACCGGAAGATATTTTGAAGAAAAAAACATTCGCGGAATTCCCATAGTTTACATTGTAGATTGGCTGTTGAATGAATAGTATCCTTGAAAATAGTATAAGTGAAAAATCGCGAGTTATTCTTCAATAAGAAAATCAAAGATGAAGTAGAATATTATTGTATGAAGGTGATTTTCCTAAATACTTATTAATATTGGGTATTTGGTTTTTTGAGTTTGGCTTTATTAACTCAGTATGAAATCAAAAAAAGAAACCTAGAGATCATAATACATTTTAGATTATTCGTGTTTTTTGAAAAAGAAAAGGACTGTTTCATTTACTTCTTTTCTCATGAAATATCCTATATCCAAAGAACAACTAATGGTCTTACTTGGAAAGGAGAGTTGGTTGTATGAATTACGAGAATCATATGGAAATAAAATTGGCTCATTTGGAACGAGATGAGTCAGGAGAAATAATTACAACCCAATCCTTAATTGATCATTTAATGAACGCCGCAAAATATGCGGCAGAGATTGGGAAAGGTATAGATTGTTATTATTTATCTTTCCTTGTGGGGATAGCGCATGACGTTGGTAAATGTAAGGTGGCATTTAGAGAGAGAATATTGGGTTTAAATAATAAAAGCGTAAATCATTCTTCTGCAGGTGCTATTTATTTACGTCATAAGATAGAAAATGTAAAATTCTGGAATGAAATAGAAAAACAAGGACTTCGAGAGGCGGGATTACGACGCGAAATTCTTTTCTATGTCATTACTGCTCATCATGGACTATATGACACAATTGGTAAAGGTCAAAATATTCCGGGAAACTTTGTTAGTAGAATTAAGGATCGAATGGAGTCAGAAGAAGATAGAATAGCTCTGGAAAAAGAAATTATTCCTTTTGTAGAGAATGAACTCGAACCTGCTGTTAACAAAGAACTCGGAATTTCTTTTGAGGAACTAATCTTACGAGCATTAGAAGAATTAAATAATATTACCATGAAAATAGAGGGTCTTATTTCCGATGATAAAGGAACATATGTGAAAAAGAGAGAAAGAAAAGTTTATGAAGGCTTTTTGATAAGGCTTCTGCTTTCTATCTTGAAAACGGCAGATTGCTTTGATTCTGCACAGTGGTCTGAGCAAAACAAAATAACTCCTTTAACTAAAAATGATTTGTCAGATATTTTTACTGCTTATCATCGAGTGACAGAAAATAGAGCAGCCAATTTTGCTGAAGATGCCGGAAGTAATTTACTGAATAAAGTACGAACCCAATTATCTGATTTAGCACAAAAACATGCCTTAGAACAATCTTTTGGAATCTCGCAGTTTGAAATGCCAACAGGTGCAGGCAAAACCGAAGCCGGATTGCGTTATGGTGTTAATAATATCAATTATTTCAAGAAAGGGCGTCTGATTTATACGGCGCCTTTTTTGTCGGTCGTAGAACAATCGGCTCAAAGTATTAAAGATGTTGTAGCTTCTGAAAATATTAAAAGTATTTCAGGAGAAGAATTTGTATTAGAACATCACAGTAATGTAATTAACGATGAGGATGAGCATTATATTGAAGAAACAGAGGATGAAACGGAGATAGATCAAAAACTATATCTGCCTCAATCTTACATCACAGATTATTGGGATGCAGCCATCATAGCCACAACAATGGTGCAATTTTATAACACTTTATTTGCGGGAAAGGCAGCTAATATTTGTCGGTTTTGCAAACTTATAGACAGTACAATTATTTTGGATGAAATTCAAAGTCTACCTGTCAAACATATTTACTGCTTTAATTTAATGTTAAATTTTTTATCATATATTATGAAAGCCAATATTCTATTATGTTCGGCGACTCAACCGCCGTTCGATCATCCAAAGCTTGCTTATCCGGTAAAATATTCAAAAGAAAAACAAGTAATTCCTTCTAATGATAAGCTAGGCAAGAATACGATAGATTATAGTGTTTTTGAACGCTCGCAAGTATTTCCGGCCTGGACTCCGGAACAAAATAATGAATATATGGAATTTACAGATGTTCTGGAATTACTTTCGGAACAAATGAAATGGGCAAATTCTGCTTTGTGCGTTCTTAATACAAAAACAGCTGTGAAAGCTTTATTCGAAAAAACACAAGATTATTTTCCGAATGCAAGGGTAGTTTATTTAACTACAAATTTATGTGCGGCTCACCGTTTAGATTGCATTCAAGAAATGCGTCGCGAATTAAAAGCCATTCGAATAGAGTCCACTACAAGGCAACCCCGAAAACTGATTTGTATTACAACCAGTTTGATTGAAGCAGGTGTAGACATAGATTTTGATATTGTTCTACGTTCTGTAACGGGTGCTGATTCCATAGAACAAGCACGTGGTCGTTGCAACAGAGAAGGGTTACTCAAAGAAGGTGGCAAAGTTTTAATACTGCCTTTGAAAGAAGATAATACGAACGTTAAAGGTCTAAAAGATATTTATGATAGAGGTCTGATAACGACTGCTTTTGTAAAAGAACAAGTGCAAGAAGATAATAAACCGTTAGATATGAAGCAACTAACGAATGATTTTTATCAAAAATATTTCTTGGAAAATGCGAAAAATATGATTGGGAAAATACCGAGCTTGAAAAGCAGTGCGTTGGAATTGCTTAGTACTAATGATTCTAAAGTAAAAGCTGCTGAAAGTTATGCAAACCAAAATAAATTTCAAAGTAAGCATAGATTGTTTCAATCGTTTCGAACAGCATCTCAAGAAATGAAACTGATTGAACAGGAAACGAAGTCGCTGATTGTTCCCTATAAAAATGAGAAGTTGATAGAAAATTTAATGGATGCGATTGACCAATTTGACTTTGCAGAAGTAAAAAGATTATTGAAAAAATTACAGCGCTATACTGTAAACATACCCAAATGTCAACAACCCGATGCACAATGCTCGTTCATATATAAGAAATCAAACTTATTTGATTTAGGAATCTATATATTACAAGAGGAATATTATGATGCAATATGCGGTGTTCAAATTGATGAGACAATTAATGAAGCACTATTTTATTAGAGATTTTGAAGAAAGGAGAAGTGTCAATGACATTAAAAGAAAGGAAGGAAGTTGGTTAACGTGGAAAAATTTAAGTCAAATCCCTTTTATCTTAGAATATGGGGAGACTACGCTTTGTTTACAGATCCGATGACAAAAGGTGGAGGTGAAAAATACTCTTATCAAGTGCCGACGTATCAAGCCTTAAAGGGCATTGTGGAGGCATGTTACTGGAAACCGGTACTATACTACATCATTGATGAAGTGAAAATTATCAAGCCTGTTCAAACAGAAACTCACGGGATTTTTTTACCGTTGAATAATGGAGACAAGGATCGTAACTATTATACTTATCTGAAAGATGTTGAATACTGGGTGAAGTTTTACTTTGAATGGAATGAAAATCGTCCGGAAATGGAAAACGATCGTGATGAAATTAAGCATCAGGAAATACTGATTCGCTCCATGAAAAGAGGGGGCAGGCGAGATATCTTTTTAGGAACCAGGGAGTGTGTGGGTTATATTGATTATATTAATGAAAGTCAATACAACAATGCCAAGACAGCTTTTGCTAATGAGAAACGTTCTTTCGGTATGCAATTTCATTCGTTTATTTATCCGGATGAGAATAGTAACCTCGAGGATGAGGAAGGTCCATTGATTTCATGTTTTAGCAATACTCTGATAGAAAATGGTTGTATTAAATTTTGCCGACCTGAAGAATGTAAAATTCATCATGAACTGAGTAATTATAAGATAAAATCTTTTCCGGCTAACAGCTTTACTAAAGTTGAGGATGAGTATGAAGAACTTATAAATGATGAGAATAAGTTCCTGAATCTGGAAGAAGGGGACGGTGCATAAGATGAGTATTTTTCATGTTTTGTATAAAAATTATGAGAAAGCAGAAGAGAATGGTTTAGTAGACAATCTAGAACTTGATGCTACTGGTAGAAATATTGTTATTTTGCCACTTTATCATATGAATGAACAGTCTCATGGGTATGATGTTATACAGATCATACTGGATGAGGAGGGAAATCCTGTTCGTATTAATTTTATAGAAAATGGAATATATACTATTTATCCTATAACAATAGCATCTTTAAATCGTACTCGTAATGTATTTGCTCATCCACTCTGTGATAATATGCAATATTTGTCAAAATCTTTAAACGAAGCAAAACATATGCATTATTGTGAGCAAAATGAAGAATGGTTGAATGGTATTTTATTAGAACTAGAAAATTATAACTCTGAAGAAGCTGTGGATGTTGCAATATTCTTAAAGCAAATTAGAGAATTAATTTTAAACGAAGATGTTTTAACGGTACTAAAAAAACTCGTTAAAGATCAGTATAGAGTGTTATTTCCGAACGAAACGACAGTCGAGATAGAATTGCAACCTAAAACTGAGAATACAAGAGTACGGAAGAAAAAGATTAACTTATCAGATATCTTTATTACGTTCGGTAAACAGTTTTCAGACGCAAAAAAAAGGGATATTGATATAACGACAAATAAGATATTACATCAAGCTCATACCTGCTATATTCAAAAAACTCAGGAAAAACAAAAGGATATGTTCGATATATGTGATGTTAGTGGAAAGAAAATGTATTGTGAGAATTTATATCGAGGGCTTTTCGGGAGAAAGAAAATTGTAAGTGAAAGTTATCCTGAAACGCATATAGGAAGATTTTACGACAGCTCTGAAGTAGTTCATCTTGGGGCAACAACTTCAGAGAAAATTCATCTCATAATCAAGTTTTTCTTAGAGAACCAAGATAATCGTGAATATCTAAATAATAATGATAAGAAAGATAACACAATAGCTATTATATGGTTTGCAGAAGATCTCTTGAATAAACGTAATTTTACGCTTTCTGATCCGACTATGGAAGAGCCTAAACCTTGGGATATTCCTAGCGACGATAGTGAAGAAAATCAGTTGACTAGTTTAGCAGATGAACGAGCTAGAGATTGGAAAAAAATCCTACGAGGTGAGAAGAGTCTTTCAGATAGTGACAAGGAAGATTTTTTTTATCTTATGATGATTAATAATTTTTCAAAAGGTCGTATAGCAATACAAAGTACAAGAACAATCCCTATAATGATTTTTTTGAAAAATTTACAACATTGGCAAAAAACTTGTTCATGGGAAATAAGGGATTCTCGTACAAAAGAATATGTAGAAAGAACACCACGACCATGGGATATTATCCGCTTTGTTTATGGTATTGAAAAGGATGATGGCAGAGTGGATTGCTTAAAAGATGAATTGAAGAGTTCTGCATTCAAACGCCTTTTGCCATCTATTATTGATGGAGTGCATTTGCCAAAAGATATGGCAAGACAGATTTTTTCTAATTATAAAAATCGAATTGGATTCAGAAAAAACTGGATTTATCTACAGTATATGAGTTGTGCTTTGTTAAATAAGGTACGACAAGATCAAGGAAAGGAAAAGAGGTTAACTATGCTCGAAAAAGATAAGCAAACAAGAGATTATCTGTATGGTCGACTTTTGGCAATCTATGAAAAGATTGAGATGGATGCCATGAGATCAAAAGATGAAAAGGGTGAAGATAAAAGTAATTCACTTCGGATTACAAATGTTGAAAAAGTGTGGTCGGCATTTTTTCAAACTCCGGAAAGAATGTTAGAAACACTTCATATGAAAATAAGACCATATCTAGATAAATTAAAATCCAATCAAGCAGGGTTATATAGTTATTACAACAGGCTAATTGGCGAAATTCAAACAGAAATACGAGATGCAGAAACGTATCTTGCTAATAAAAATAAATCTTTAAACGAAGATGCTGTTTTTGGTTATTATGCTCAAAATAGGGATCTTTACACATCAGCTGCAGAGAAAAAGGAGAATGAAAATGCTTAATAAAAAAATTGATTTTGTTGTTTATTTTACAGTAGAGAATGCGAATCCAAATGGAGATCCTTTAAGTGGAAATATGCCGCGTCAGGATAATGAATTAAAAGGTCTTGTCAGTGATGTATGTCTTAAAAGAAAGATTCGGAACAGAATGCAAGATGAAGGTCATAATATCTTTGTACAAGCTAATGAGCGAATTGAAGATGGTTTTAAATCTTTAGAAGCACGTTTTGAAGATAAATTTAACAAAGAAGATGATAATGACTCTGTTTACAAAACAATGTGTAATGACTATTTAGATGTAAGATCTTTTGGACAAGTTATTACCTTTGGACAAGTTATGATTTCTGGTAATAAAAAAGCCGAAAAAAGATCAATTGGCATTCGAGGTCCTGTTTCTATAACCATGGCGAAAAGCATCAATCCTGTAAATGTTTCTTCTATGCAAATTACACGAAGTACTAATGGTATGAAAGCCGAGGAAGGAAAACAAAAATCATCAGATACTATGGGAATGAAACATTATGTAGATTTCGGACTTTACTGCTTTAGTGGCAGCATCAATCCGTTTTTTGCTGAGAAAACAGGGTTTTCAGAAGATGATGCCAATGTGTTAAAAGAAATATTACAAAGTTTATTTGTTAATGATGCATCCTCTGCACGACCGGACGGTTCTATGGAAATTGTTAAAGTATATTGGGTAGAACATCCGAGTAAATTAGGTCTTTTATCAAGTGCAAAAATTCGTTCGTTGTTTTCTGCCCGTTTGAAAGATGAAAACCTTTCAGGAGAAAACATCGAGGACTATTCTATTGAAGAAAATTTGGAAGAAATTGAAAAACTCAAGAATGCCGGTGCAACGATAGAAATTTTTGAGGGGCAATAATGATTAAAATCGGTTGCTGGGAAGAATCTGAATACCTGATGATTTCAGGTATTCAGCATTTTATATTTTGTAGAAGACAATGGGCATTAATTCATATAGAACAAGCTTGGGAAGAAAATTATTTCACAACGCATGGGATACTATTACATGAGAGAGTTGATCAACATGATATAAAAGAAAAGCGAGGCGATACGATAAGTGTAAGAGGAATGAGTATTTCTTCCTATCGTTTAGGAATGAGTGGACGATGTGACCTGGTTGAGTTTAAGAAAAATGAAAAGGGAGTATATATCCCTCAATTTGACGGTAAGTACATTCCGTATCCAGTTGAATACAAGAGAGGAAAAGTAAAACGGGATGACTCAGATCGTTTTCAATTATTGGCTCAGATTATGTCATTAGAAGATATGTTAAATATCGAACTTTCTGAAGCAAGCGTATTTTATCATGAAGTAAGGAGAAGAACTTCCTATTCATTTACAAATGAAGATAAGCAAGACCTGATTAAGGTAGCGGAAGAAATGCATCAACTTTATGATCGAGGCTATACTCCAAGACCTAAAACCAGTAAAAAATGTTTGTCATGTTCCCTGAAAGATATATGTCTTCCGGAATTGGATAAAATACCAACAGCAAGTGACTATATCAAGGAAAGGATAAAAGAATGCGAAAACTCTTAAACACATTATTTATTACCAATTCAGATGTATACCTTGGTGTTGAAGAAGAAAATATTTTAATTAGAGAAAATGGCAAATTGAGAGCCAGATTCCCATTACGTAACATAGAAAATATAGTTATTTTTAATTATAACGGTATAAGTCCAGCTACAATGCGTAAATGTATGGAAAACGGGATCGGAATTAATTTCCTTTCTGAAACGGGGTTCTATCTTGGAACAGTTAGTGGTTACCCTAATGGCAATGTACTTTTACGAAAGAGACAAACTCTAATGTCCGTAGACGAAGAGCAATGTTTGAAAATTGCTCAAACTACGATTTTTGCAAAACTTTATAATCAAAAATATATTATAGAACGTTTTATCCGCCAATACAGTTTGCGAATTTCTGTAGAACAATTCAAAACTGTAAGTTCAAAGCTATCTGAATTCGCTTCACAAGCAGTTAAAGCTAAATCCCTAGAACAAATACGAGGTATTGAAGGCAATGCCCAAGTATTATATTTTGGTTTGTTCGATCAAATGGTTTTAACAAATAAAGAAACTTTTACATACAGGAGTAGAAGTCGGAGACCACCACGAGATCCTTTGAATGCATGTCTTTCACTAGCTTATACTTTATTAGGTACGGATATGAAAAATGCATTAACAACCGTTGGTTTGGATCCTTACATTGGATTTTTTCACACTGACAGACCGGGAAGAATTTCACTTGCACTAGATATGA
>JAAYNE010000048.1 GCA_012521015.1 Clostridiaceae bacterium
CACAATTTAAGTTTGTACCGTAAAATGCCTGTATAACCTTGAAAAGTGTGCAAATCTAACTCAGGGAAGATGTTTTTTCGAAGAATACGCACACAATTTAAGTTTATGCCGTGAAAAAGCAGTATAACCTTGAAAAAGTCAGTAGTTCACTTAAAAAAGTGTGCAGTCCAATAAAAATACTTTAAGCTTTCTACAAAACTCATTACACGTCCAAAAGCATAACAGATAAAATTGGATCTTTACTACATTATTATCAGCACATATAGAAAAGTTAAAGACAATAAATAAAGTGATATTTTAGCGCAGCAAACTTGATCGAATTGTCAAAGAAACCAATGGATTGTTTCTTAATATAGTACCAATCAGTTTATCTGAGTGGTATTATATTAAAATATTGCTCGAGATATGAACTGTTATTAGATAAGGACTGTTATGGCACAATATATATTGAAAAAAACTGGTCAGATGTTAATTACTTTGTTGTTAATTATTTTGATAGTCTTTATCATGTTCGAATTGATTCCGGGTAATCCGGCAAGAATTATGCTTGGTATGAATGCAAGTCAAGAGCAGGTTGCTGCCTTGGAATTAGAACTAGGAATTCGTGAGCCTTTGCCGCTTAAAATTAAAAATTACTTTGTCGGTTTAATGCAAGGAGATTTGGGTCGTTCGATCCGTTTTGATAAACCGGTTGGTGAATTAATCAGCGAAGCTGCTCCTGTAACTTTTTCTTTGGCGATATACGCTTTTATTTTAATTGTTGCTTTAGCAGTACCTTTAGCATTGCTAGCTGCAAGAAAGCAAGGCTCCTTCTTAGATAATTCGATACGTTTCGTCACAGAAACGACTTTGGCAATTCCACCGTTTTTTCTGGCGATTATTTTGATGTTGATTTTTCGAACGACACAGCTAGGTTTGAGTTCCGGACAAGGCAATTTGGCGTCACCTGGTTTTTTAAGAAAATTCTTGATGCCGTCTCTGGCAATCGCATTATCAAGAGTTGCAATGGCACTGGAATTTTTGCGTGATGCGATCATTGAGCAAAAGAAAATGTTTTATACTAGGGCGGCAGTAGGTAAGGGGGCGAGTAAATCTCGGATCATGTTTTTTCATATTTTCAGGAATAGTCTTGTTCCGTTTGTAACGGTTTTGGGCTTAATTTTAGCAGAAGTTTTCGGTGGTAGTATTATTGTCGAACAAGTTTTTCTTTTGCCGGGTTTAGGTAGATTGCTAGTGACTGCAGTTGAAGCGCGTGATTTCCCGCTAACCCAAGGAATTATTATTTTACTTGCGATCGTTGTCATTATTGTTAATTTCTTAGTGGATTTCATCAATCAATTCATTGATCCGCGAATTAGATTATCTGATGTCAAATCCGGCAAAACGAATTTATGGCTGAAACTTAGTTACAAGCTTAAATTTCGGGGTGATGTAGAAAGATGATATTTAAGCGTAAAGATAAAAACAATCAAATTCCTTCTGCACCTTCTGTGCAACGTGCTTATTATAGAGCAAGCTCCATCAATCATGGTGCAAAAGTTCAATTCCGAATCGGTTTTGTTTTGTTAGCAATTCCATTTGCATTATTCTTAATTAATTTACTTTACCGACCTTACGATACTACATCAATGAATATGGCGAAACGTTTTGTAGCTCCTGATTTAAGCCATTGGTTTGGTACGGATAACTATGGGCGCGATATTTTCACCAGGGTGATGAGCGGTTTACCGCTAACTATTATTATTTCGATCGGAATTAATTTGATAGGATTTTTAAGTGGTTTGCTAATCGGTGCATTGAGCGGTTATTATGGTGGTGTGGTTGATTATTGGGGCAATCGAATAAGTGATGCATTGTTATCGATTCCGGCAATCTTGATGGGAATGCTGTTTGTTGCTACTTTTGGTCATGGAATTTGGCAGGTTATTGTAGCTTTGGGTGTTATGTTTATTCCATCTTATATGCGAGTCGTCCGTAGTGGTTTTTTTGAATATCGCCAAAGAAATTTTGTCAAAAGATTACAGTTACTTGGAGCTTCATCCGGTAGAATAATTTGGCGACATTTATTCCCGCAAATAAGAACTCGCTTAATGTCGGCTATTGCTTTAGGTTTTGCCAATGCGATTTTAGCAGAATCATCATTAAGTTTTTTAGGACTTGGTGTTCCTCCATCACAGATTACCTGGGGTAGAATGCTCAAAGATGCTCAAGGCTTTCTTTTTCAAGCGCCGTGGTCGGCAATTGCTCCGGGATTAATGATTGTTATGTTAGTTTTAGGAAGTTTTTTTATCAGTAACGGTTTGAAACAGATTTCTCAACAAAGGAGTTTGGTTTGATGCAACAGGATTTGACAAAACCTGAATACATCTTAAAAGTCGAACATTTGAAGGTTGTATCCACGCAAGGTGCAGAATTAGTGCGTGATGTTTCTTTGAAGATTAAACCGGGTGAAATTGTCGGTTTAGTTGGTGAGTCCGGTAGTGGTAAAAGTATTAGTACAATGGCAATTGCAGGTATTTTACCGGAGGGAATTTCTGTTGCTCAAGGTAATATATTTTTTAACGGTCAGGATATTACTCGGATTTCTGCTCAAGAGAGATGCAAAATTAACGGTAATAAGCTCGGGATAATTTATCAAGATGCAAGTCAATCTTTGAATCCCTTGATTCGCATCGGTAAACAAATTGATGAAGTTTTAAAGATTCATACTAATCTAAATCTGAAAGAGCGGCGCGAGAGAGTTTACGGTACGATGCGGGCGGTTAATTTGTCGCAGGTTGAGAAATTGGCACGACGTTATCCGCATGAATTATCCGGCGGTCAAAGACAAAGAGTTCTGATAGCGATGGCAATTATCAATAATCCTGAATTGTTAATAGCTGATGAACCGACAACTGCACTTGATGTTTCGGTTAAAGCTCAAATTATCAAATTGATTAAGCTAATTAATTTAAGCAGAAGAGCATCAGTTTTATATATCTCACATGATTTTTCAACGGTAAAAAAATTGTGTGATCGAGTTTATGTTTTGTATCAGGGCATACCGGTTGAGGTTGGTGCAACTACACAAATTATTAAGCAACCTCAGCATATGTATACTAAATTATTATTAGAGTCGATTCCGTCACCGGAAAAACGAGGACAACGTTTACTGACGATGAAAGCCAGAACAAGAGATTATCGCGGACCCGCCACAAATTGTCTGTTTGCTGATCGTTGTCCTAAAGTGTTCGAACGTTGTCGCCAAGAATTACCGGATATGTATGAGGTATGCAACGATCATCAAGCAGCCTGCTTCTTGCTTGATCAATAGAAAACAAGGATATTTTACAAAGTGGTTAAGTAAAATAATATTGAGAAAGCGTGTATTAAATTGAGCAAATAATAATCAAGAGAAAGAGAATATCCAGAAGTTAAATGACAGAAAAAGATCACAACATCCTAGAAATAAACAACGTTTACGCCAGTTATTCTGCTTCTTTACGTAAATTAGAGTATGTTTTAGAGGATTTATCTCTAGCAATGAAACCTGGAGAGTGTTTGGGTTTGGTAGGCAAGTCAGGTTCCGGCAAAACAACTTTGGCAAATTTAATTACCGGTTTTGTTAGACCGGTTTCAGGCAAAATTTATTTTCAAGGACAAGAAATTCAAAATTTATCCTTTAGACAAAGAATAAAGCAGTTTAATTGTGGAATTCAGATGGTTTTTCAGGATCCTTACAGTTCTTTTAATCCGAAAATGACAATCGGTAAACAATTGATGGAACCTCTGGAAATCCGAAAATCTTTTAATAGATCTGAAATTGAAACGAAAGCATGTCATATATTGGAACAAGTTGGTCTATCTGCAGATTATTTTTCAAGATATCCGCATCAATTATCGGGTGGTCAATTACAACGCGTTGCTCTAGGTTGTGCCTTGATTGTTGAACCTTGTCTCTTAATTGCCGATGAACCAGTTTCGTCACTAGATGTTTCAGTGCAAGCTCAGGTTCTTGATTTAATTGTCAATTTACGAAAAGGATTTGATTTTTCATGCTTGTTTATTTCTCATGATTTGGCTGTAGTATATCATCTATGTGATACAGTAGCTGTTTTGAATCGAGGCAGTATAGTTGAACAGGGTAATGTAGAAGAGGTTTTTCAAAATCCACAAAACGTGTATACTAAACAATTAATTTCCGATTCCGGATACGATGATTTAAAAAGAAATCAGATATGAAATTATAGGGTAAAATTATCCAGGCTAGCTTTTGAAATGAGGTTGAACATGAAATTACACGGTACTATGAGAATTGATAACAACCAGTTGTTGATCGGCGATGTTTCAGTCGAACAACTTCGGGAGGAATATGGCACCCCTTTGTATATAATTGATCAAAAACATTTTATAAATAAAGCAAGAATATTTTTAGATAATTTTCGTTCAGAAAAATTTAAAACCCATATTTCATATGCCTCAAAAGCTTTCAGTAACTTATATATCTTAGGTCTGACAAAAGAAATTGGTTTATTTTTAGATGTTGTTAGTGGGGGAGAACTCTATACGGCACTTGCCGCAGGTTATGACCCGGAAAAAATTTCACTGCACGGCAATAATAAATTACCGGAAGAATTGGAAATGGCCTTGACTAATAATATCGGCAGAATTATTGTCGATCATCGTACGGAATACTCGGTTTTATCGGCATTAGCTGCAAAAAAACAAAAAAAGACCAAAGTGTTGTTGCGAGTCAACCCGGGTATCGTAGCGGATACTCATAAATATATCCAAACCACTACAGAAGACTCAAAATTTGGTATGAGTATAGTTGATCCTGAAACCTTTTTGTTATTACAAGATATGAGTTCGGATCCTTGGCTTGAACTGGAGGGCATCCATTGTCATATTGGTTCTCAGGTTTTGAACAAAGATTTCTTTTTCCAAGAAGCTTCTATAATGTTTTCTTTTACCCGTAAATTGTTAGACGATTATTCGATCAAGCTTAGAGAAGTTAATCTTGGCGGAGGTTTCGGGGTTTACTATACAGAAGCTGATCAGCCTTTTAACTATGCTGAATTTTTAGCGGAATATATTGTTGAAATTGAACAAATTATTGCTGAGCTTAATTTAGCAATCGAAATTGTCAGTATTGAGCCGGGACGTTCACTAATCAATTCGAGTGGTAGTACGCTCTATACGGTGGGAGCAGTCAAGCAATCATATCATGGTAAACCTTTTATTTTTGTAGACGGCGGTATGACCGATAATCCAAGACCGGCACTCTATCAGGCGGAGTATGAGGCATGTTTGGCAAATCGGATGCAAGAAGAACCGACGGACAATTATCGGATTGCAGGTAAATGTTGTGAATCAGGTGATATTTTGATTGAGGATGTTGCCTTACCGCAAGCTGAACCGGGGGATTTGTTGTTAATTCCGGGAACCGGAGCATACAATTATGCAATGAGTTCAAATTATAATCGTATTCCCAGACCGGCGGTTGTTTTTGTTGAAAACGGGCAAAGTCGTCTTGCGGTAAAAAAAGAAACTTATACAGATTTGATTCGTAACGATCAAAAATATTTATGATGTCGTATCCCAATGCTAAAAACATCTTGTATTGTTAGTTATTAAATATATAGTTATATTATAAAAATATTGTAGCGGTGAGAAATGAAGAGATTAGTTATGAAATTTGGTGGCACATCGGTCGCTACCACAGACAAAATCAAACAAGTGTGCAAGTTGATTTTACGCCAAAAAGAACAATATGACGACCTTGTAGTTGTTGTTTCCGCAATGGGTAAAACTACGGATAATCTGTTAGCAATGGCATATGAAGTGAGCACACGCCCGGTTGCCAGAGAAGTTGATGTTTTGTTATCGAGCGGGGAATTAATATCTGCCTCTCTTTTGGCCTTGCACTTGAATGATTTAGGTTATCCGGCAGAGAGCTTTACCGGGTTTCAGGCAGGATTCAGAACTAGCGGTTCACATCGTAAAAGCAAAATAGAAGATCTTAATCCAGCCTTAATTGAAACTGCTTTAAAACGTGGTGAGATTGCTGTAGTTGCAGGATTTCAAGGTATGAATAAAGATGGAGATATTACTACTTTGGGTCGTGGTGGTTCCGATACTTCGGCAGTAGCTCTGGCTGCAAAATTAGATGCCAAATGTGAAATCTATACAGATGTTGACGGTATCTATAATGTAGATCCAAGAATTCGTCCGCAAGCCCAAAAAATCGATAGGATTAATTACGAAGAAGTTGTAGAGATGGCTCATCAAGGAGCACGGGTTATCGAAGCACGCAGTGTTGAATTGGCAGCCAAATATCAGGTTCCCCTATATATTGCGTTAAATACAGGGGAAGTTGAAGGTACTTATGTTGCTAACTTTATAGAACAAACCGGAGAGAAAAAAATGGAAGATTTTAAGTTAACTAATGTTTCCGCAATTGAAAATATTTTATTGGTCAGTATTCAGGGTGTACCCAATTTAAGCTTTGAATCGTCGAAATGTTTTACCGAATTAGCAGCAGCCGGTGTTAACATTGATATTTTGAATCAAGTTATTATCGACCGTGATAATTCAGCGTTTTCGTTTACTTCGGATATGGATTCTAAATATGAAATAATTGAAGTGTTAGATCGCATGGGACTTAAATATACTTTTGTTGAAAATTTGAATAAAGTTTCAATTATTGGCAGTGCAATGCGCAACCAAGTCGGTGTTGCGGCAAAAGCATTCAATGTATTTATTGAACAAAATATCCTGTTCTATATGGTTTCAACTTCCGATATCAGTATTTCATACGTCGTAAAAGCCGAAGACAAAAATACAATTATCAATGCCCTGGCAGATGCTTTCGGCTTATAAAACAGCTGTTTAACAAACGATTTGCTTAGAACCATATAATACGGGGAACATTTGTTTGTTAATTTTGCAATTATTACATAAACAACTTTCTAGGAATTAGTTCATAAACAAATAAATTAGTGTATAATTAATTGTACTATCGATTTTTTAAGCAAACTTCTGAGCGAATCGCATTTATGATAGATAATTCGATAGATCTTTTGTTGATTATTGAATTCTGGAGAACACGATTTGGATTTGTTTGGTTTGATCGATAAAATTAAATAGCATAACTAATAAGGAGGGATTTTTATGGTATTTACAGGTTCCGGTGTTGCTATTGTCACGCCTTTTAAAGAAAATGGAGAAATTGATTATCCGAGTTTTGATATATTGGTCGATTTTCATTTGAAAAACAAAACCGATGCTATTATTGTAATGGGAACAACAGGTGAAGCTTCAACAACTTCTGATTTGGAGCAGATTGAAGCGATTGATTATGTCGTAAAAAGAGTTGGTGGTAAGATTCCGGTTATTGCAGGTAGCGGTATCAATCATACGGATCATGCTGTTGAATTGAGTGTTGAAGCGGAAAAAACCGGTGCCGATGCTCTGCTAATTGTTACCCCTTACTACAATAAAGCTACAAAACGTGGTTTGTATGAACATTTTAAAACCATTGCCAATAGTGTAAAAATTCCTTTGATTCTTTATACGGTTCCCAGTCGTACCGCAGTCGAAATTCCGGTTGATTTGGTCAAAGAGTTAGCTGAAATTGATAACATTGCCGGCATAAAAGACGCGACCGGTAATTTAGCTTATACAGCTGCTATCAAACATGCAGTACCAAAAGATTTTGCAGTCTATTCAGGTAATGATGATGTTGTGGTTCCTTTGATGTCACTTGGCGGCAGCGGAGTTATTTCTGTATTTGCCAATGCTTTACCGCTCGAAATGCACAATATGGTTCAAGCTTGTTTAGACGGTGATTTCAAAACAGCAGGTGAGATGCAGGTTAAATATTTACCTTTAATTAAAGCAATGTTCGCCGAAGTAAATCCTGTGCCAATAAAAAGTGCAATGGAATTATTAGGGCTACCCGCCGGCGGCCTACGTTTACCGCTAACTAGAGCTTCAGAAGCAACAGTTGAATTATTGCGCAAAGAATTGACTGCCCTGAATTTATTATAATTATTTAAAAAATGTTTCACATCAGATCAGATAAATCGAATAAATAAACAAAAGCGTATTTGTCAAATATCCATCAAACAGAGGTAAATTAGACAAATAATTTAGCAATACATAAGCATTAGTTAAAAAAGAAACGATTAAGAAATAATAAGGAAGGATTCGCCAATGAAAATTTTGTTATCCGGTGCTACCGGGAAAATGGGTCATATGATTACCGATTTATTGAAAAATTCCGAGCAACATCAGATTGTTGCCGGTTTTGCAGCTGAATTGGGCCCTGATCTACCATACCCGGTTTATCTTGATTTAGCAGAGGTTGATAATCCCGAGCAAATTGATGTGATTATTGATTTTTCCAATCCGGCAAGCTTAAATGCTTTGCTGGATTTCGGAATTAAAAACAATTTGCCGATGGTGATTGCCTCAACCGGTTATTCCGATGAGCAAGAAGCCGCAATAAAGGCGGCATCTGAAAAAGTAGCGATTCTTCATGCGAAAAACATGAGTCTTGGTGTGAATGTCATGCAAATTATTGTTGAACAACTGGCTTCTATGCTGAAAAACTTTGATATTGAAATTATTGAAAAACACCATCGCTATAAAGTAGACTCACCAAGCGGAACGGCAAAAATGCTCTTTGATGCTGCGAATAAAGGTCGAGCTGATTCGCTGCATGCATTGAACGGTCGTGCCGGTATTTATGATGGTCGAGATAAAAATGAAATCGGAATTGCAGCAATTAGAGGTGGTACAATTGTCGGTGAACATTCGGTAATCTTTGCCGGTGAAGATGAAATCATTGAAATCAAACATATTGCAAATTCACGTAAAGTCTTTGCCAACGGAGCGATTCAGGCAGCTGAATTTGTGGTTGAGCAATCAACAGGTTTTTATGATATGGACGATGTTTTACAAAAGAAATAAACATTTTTATGACCAAATCAATTGTTTAATATTACAAAAGTACTTATATAATATGATTATGACAAGGAAAATTAATGACTAAAATTAAAATAGGTATTGTAGGTTATGGTAATTTAGGTCGGGGTATTGAAACGGCTTTAGCAAACAGTTCCGATATGGAGCTGTTTGCTATTTTTACGCGACGTGATCCGTCAACATTAATTGCCAATTCGAGAGTAGAATCCTATGTCAGCCTGATTAATTTTAAAAATGAGATTGATGTTTTAATTTTAGCCGGCGGTTCACAAAAAGATATTCCGGAGCAAGGACCGGAGTTGGCAGCTAATTTTAATACGGTGGACTGTTTTGATAACCATTCTGCCATAGCTGATTATTTTGCTGAGATGAACCGGATAGCGTTAAAGCACAAACGCGTTTCAACAATTGCGATCGGTTGGGATCCCGGACTTTTTTCTTTACAAAGAATGCTATCTGAAGCAACTTTACCGATAGGTAACACTTACACATTTTGGGGGGAAGGACTCAGCCAAGGGCACAGCGATGCTGTTCGCAGAGTACCCGGTGTGAAAATGGGTGTACAATATACAATTCCTGACCGGACAATGATTTCCGAAATTAAAGCAGGAAAAGCTGTTGAATATTCTTCTGCCAAAGCTCATAGAAGAGTTGTTTATGTTGTGGCGGAACCGGATGCTGATAAAAAAGAAATTGCGAATCAAATTAAGAATATGCCGGATTATTTTGCGCCTTACCAGACTGAAGTAAACTTTATTTCACAAACTGAATTTTTACAAAATCATCAAGGTATGCCACATGGCGGCACAGTTATCAGACAAGGTGAAACTTCTTCCGCGACTAAAGCAATTTTTGAATTTAATTTAAAACTGGAGAGCAATCCGCAATATACTGCTGCAATTAGTGTAGCTTTCGCCAGAGCGACATATAGATTATATAAAGCGGAACAGTATGGTGCGAAAACAATTTTTGACATTCCGCTCGGCTTGTTGTCAAATAGAGATTTAGAAGACTTATTGCATAATATTATTTGATTTTAAAAAACCGCATAAGATTATTTGCTTTCTATTAGTTGTAATATTATGATTGATTAGCATAACGTTTTATAGATTATTAGAAGGAATAAAAAGAAAGTCCAAACGGATTAAAGATAGTAACATTTCAACTTATGTAAAAAAGTATGTAGAGGAGGAACCGTTATGACTCGATTTGAATTGGTCAAAGAATTTGGTAAAAATTTATTCGGTAAGTCAGTGATGAAAGATCGCTTACCTAAACCCGTGTATTATGCTTGGGAGCAAGCAGTTTTCCAGAATCGGCCGATTAATCGGGAAGTTGCTGATGCAATTGCCCATGCGATGAAAGTTTGGGCAATGGAAAGAGGGGCAACCCATTTTTGTCATTGGTTTCAACCTTTAACCGGCAAAACGGCTGAAAAACATGTTTCATTTCTCCAAGAAGGTAAAGATGGATCACCGATCTCAAGATTATCCGGTAAGTCTTTAATGCGCGGTGAAACCGACGGGTCAGCTTTCCCGCATGGCGGATTACGCGATACCTTTGAAGCTCGCGGCTATACTTATTGGGATGTTTCTTCGTCGGCTTTTGTCAGGAAGAATGTTCTTTATATTCCGAGTGTTTTCATCAGCTATACCGGTGCCAAACTCGATATGAAAATGCCGTTAATTAATGCGCGTGAAGCCTTGAGTGAACAGGCCACCAGAGTATTGAATCTTTTAGGCAAAACGGAAGTTGAATTCGTGCGTCCGATGGTCGGTTTGGAACAAGAGTATTTTTTAGTATATAAAGATAAAGCGATGCAAAGACCTGACTTAAGATTTTGTGAAAAAGCATTATTCTCAGCCGAAATGCCGCGTGGCGGAGATTATGAAGATCCCTATTTCAGCTCAATGAGTGAAAATGTTCAGGATTTCATGGAAGAAGTAAATCGTGAATGCTGGGCTTTGGGCATTTATGCGGAAATTGAACATAATGAAGTGGCTCCCGGTCAATATGAATTGGTATCTTCTTTTGCCGATGTGACGACAACCATCGATCAAAATATGTTGATTATGGATATTTTGAGAAAAGTTGCCCGGCGTCACGGTTTCGAATGTTTATTAACCGAAAAACCATTCAGTGGTTTGAACGGTTCCGGTAAACATAATAATATTTCTTTGCAAGCATCAAACGGAGACAATTTATTTGATCCGGGTGATCGTGCTCCGGAAGACTTGCAATTTATTGTATTTTTATCGGCATTTATTCAAGCCATCGATAAATATCAAGTTTTATTGCGCATGGCATCTTCGAATGAAGGTAACGATCATCGTTTAGGCAGACAGGAAGCTCCGCCCAGTGTGCTGTCAATTTATCTCGGTGATAAACTACATGACTTATTTATTCAATTAGCGGAAACAACCGAGATAACTCCGGTTGAGCTGACTCGTTTGACAGCTCCGCTGGTAAGCCTCGCAGCTCAAAGTATTGACGCCACGGACCGAAACCGTACGGCTCCGATCAGTTTCAGCGGCAACAAATTTGAAATCAGGACTTTGGGCGCATCTTTGAATGCATCTCCGCTCAATACATTCCTCTTTGCAGGCATGGCGGAAAGTCTCAAAGACATTGCTGATCGCCTAGAAGTAAGTTTAAAATCAGATAGACTTAATAAATCAGATAATCTACAAAAACCTGGGCCGGAAAATCTACATAAAGTAGTAATGCAAATTACGCATGACATTTTGAAAGAACATCATGCGATATTATTTACCGGTAATGGTTATGATCAAGGTTGGAAAGCAGAAGCCGAAAAACGCGGTCTAAAGCATTATGAAAACTACATTGATACTGTGGAAATTTTGCGCGATCCTTCAACGATTAAATTATTGGAAAGATTCGATGTCTTAAATGCTCAAGAACTTGAGGCTCGTTATCAAGTTTTGATCAAAGATTTTATTCATTCGGTCAAAACCCAAGCCAGAATTATCACCAGAATGGGTCAAGAAGGCGTCTATCCGGCCTTGCTTGATTATCAAGCAAAACTTGAACAAGTAGCCGGTGCCGGCTATAGTGAATCTGCTGTTGAACGTGCAAAGTTTAACGCTGATTTATTAGACCGACTTGATGCAAAGACTAAAGAAATCGATAAGCTGATCGGTGAGATTATTGAGTCGGAAGATTCCAATCAGGTTATTCGTGATATGGTTGACAATCTGCGTCCTGTTATGGAAGAACTTGCGACCCTTTTGCGTGAAATAGAACTATATATTCCTTATGATGTTTTTCCATATCCATCACAAGAAGAATTGATTGTCTTGTAAATCTTTTGACTTATTTTGAATTCGTTTATTTGATTGAAGTTTTTTGAGTAAAGAAGAATAAACTATCCTATAAGTAATTAGGCAATTTTGTTCTATATAGTTTTATTGGTATGGAGCGGGATACGGGATTCGAACCCGCGACTTTCAGCTTGGGAAGCTAACACTCTACCACTGAGTTAATCCCGCATGAATTAATGAAGACATTTTACATCTTTTTGGGTATTTGTACCATGGCAATATTAAATATATGATTAAAATTTATTTATACACAATTCGAGAGAATAATATTTATTAAAAATGGATAAAGTTTAGCCGCTTTGCGAATAATTGTTACTTTTGTGATTCATTGGGAAGTTTCCGGTCTGGATAAAAGGTGATGAAAAATTTTTTCATATATGATAAAATATAATGTATTGGAAAATGAAATAATGATGTTATTATAGAACGATTTTCCAAGTGTTTTTGTAAAATTATTAGAGTTGTTATTCATTAAAAAGTAATGGAATTTTCAAGCAAAAGACTGGTCTGTTTCTAATTATTATATTGCTAACTGAAGGTGCTTACAATGTATAAAACAAACGAACTGAGCTTGCCGGATATCATCAAAAAATACAATTTGATAATGCTAATATTTTACTTTGCGATATTAACAATCATTTTCGCTCCGGAATTTTTATCTTTAATAAATATTTTAAATGTTTTAAGAAGAGCAAGCTTTACAGGGATTGTGTCGATCGGTATGACTTTTGTTATCTTAATCGGCGGGATCGACTTATCGGTAGGCTATATGGGAAACATGGCAGGTATGCTCTATTGTTTCCTGATTATTGTTGGAATGCCTATTTTTTTGGCAATGTTGATTGCTGTTGTTGCCGGCGGAATACTCGGTTTTGTATCGGGTTCAATAATTCAACGCTTCGAAATACCATCTTATATTGTTACCATAGCTATGCAAATGGTTGCCCAAGGTCTAGCGTTATCATTTACCGACGGTATTGTTATTACCGGATTACCGAGAGACTTCAGCATTATAGGTAAGATTTATTTATTTAAATTAATACCTCTTACCACATTTATTTGGGTCGTGTTAACCGTAATATCTGTATTATTACTTAAATACACACAGTTCGGAAAAAGAATTTATACCATTGGTCGCAATAGGAAAGCAGCTCAATTATCAGGTATCAATGTTAAAAAATATTCAATTCTTGTATTTGTAATCTCAGGTTGTTTGGCAGCATTTGCCGGTGTTATGATGGCTTCTTATCTTAATAGTGGTCAACCGGTAGTTATGGTCCAAGGAGAAACGAATGCGGTTGCATCGGTTGTTCTGGGAGGAACCAGTATGAGAGGTGGAATTGGCGGAGTTGGCGGTACATTCGGGGGTGTTATTTTGATGGAAATCATTACCACCTTATTCTACTTGATCAATATCCCGTCCTTTACGCAATATATTTTCAAAGGCATGATTATTGTTGGAGCAATAATTTTGAATAAATATACCAGATCTGTGAATAGATTGGATTAACGTTTTGTAGGATTTGGATTAGCCGGGAGATTTAAGTCATGAAATGTACCAGATGTAATAATGAGTTTTCAGATGATTATAAGTTTTGCAGTTTTTGTGGACATCCGGTTTCATCAGCAAAACAATCTTTGCAATATGTAAATGATTCAAACGTGCAGAATAAGTCTCCATTGAATATAGTTCAAGATATCTATGAACCGCCTTTTCAGTATGTAAATGCGAATCCTCCGATTCTGAATCAATATCAGGATCAAGATATTGGTCTGACCGTGCAAGAAGAACCTTTTCAGTATATAAATCATCAACCTCTAATACAAAATCAATATCAGATTCAAAATACTGAAACAAATTTTTCTAAAAAATCTATTATTGCAAAATCAAATCAAACAGATCATAATAATCAATCTTTTTCTCCGGAAGTTTCAAATCTTAATACTTATAAACCGGATAATTCTCCTATGTATTCTTCTAATGTACAAAATATTGATTTCCCCGTATTCGGTATCAATACTCAAGGAAACGAGAAAATAGAATTTGTTACTGAAAAATTACCTATTTCTGTTTGGATTATGATTGTTTTGCGTCTTTTTGGAATTTTTAATGATATTATATGGAGTCTATCAATCGGTGAATATATTCATACTGCCTTTGTTTTTGTTCATTTGATATGTTTAATTTCAGTTTGCTTCCGATCACGAATTGGTGTTTGGTTATATTTCACATTTTATTTGACCATACTCTTTTCGTTTTTTGATATTTTCGGCAGGTTATTCAGCGGGGTTTCAAATAATATGGTGTATACTGTAATTTTTCTGCTTTTTTTGGCACATGTTATTTTGTTTTCAGTTGTATTTTTTGCTACAAGAAAAAAACATCCATATGCAGGAAAGTCTGCGTACAGTGCTTGTTTTATCGGAAGACCAAAATGGGGCTTACAAAGTTCATAATGGACAACTCAAAAAGCAGTGCACAGTGCCTGTTGAATCAAAATAAAATGCGTATGAAATATGTTGCAAATACGAAAGCATTTTGATATAGTGCATTTGACAATTTAATATTTAAGGCTATGAGAAGGAAGAAGTTTTTATTCCGAATTGAATGGTTTTAGTTTTCAGCTAAGATCCGAAGTGAGAAAACGATATAAGTAATCTGTTTTGAGCTGATATTTCACTTCAGACTATTTGGAAGAAACGAGCCGCCTTTGAGCCGCGGACCGAACAGGAATCAACTAAGTAAGCTCCGCCGTTAGTCCTGACGAAACAGGGATAAAGTATAAAAATACTTAGTGAGTGCGATCTGCTGTGAAGTTAGATCGAATTTAGGTGGTAACACGGACTATGTTCGCCCTAAACAGAAGTTTCTGTTTAGGCGTTTTTTGTTTTAGAGGAGGTTTTTTATGAGAACTTTTCAAAAATCTTCAAAGCTTTTTAATGTAGCTTATGATGTAAGAGGACCGGCATTGGATGAAGCGATGCGGATGGAAAATGAAGGAATTAAAATTTTGAAATTGAATATTGGAAATCCGGGACCTTTTGGTTTTCATGCACCACAAGAAGTATTGAGTGGTGTTACTGACGGTTTGAAAAATGCTCAAGGTTATTCTGATTCCAAAGGTTTGTATGAATCTCGGGAAGCAATTGCAAATTACCATTTGAAAATGGGGATTGAAGGAGTAACACCTGATGATATTTATACCGGTAATGGTGTTTCAGAATTGATTCAAATTTGCATGCAAGGTCTTCTGGATGATGGTGATGAAATTTTAATTCCGGCACCTGATTATCCTTTATGGACAGCGATGGCAACCTTAGCCGGCGGAACGGTTAGACATTATATTTGTGATGAAAAATCAAATTGGCAGCCGGATATAGCTGATATGCGTGCCCAAGTTAATGATAAAACTAAAGCGATTGTGGTAATCAATCCGAATAATCCGACCGGAGTGGTGTATTCCGAAGAAATATTGTTAGAAATTGTTGAATTAGCTCGTGAGCATGAGCTGATCATTTTTTCCGATGAAATATATGATCGTTTGGTGATGGATGGTATTAAATTCACATCAGTTGCTGCTTTGGCTCCTGATTTATTCTGCATTACTTTAAATGGTCTTTCAAAATCCCATTTGATTGCAGGATTTCGTATTGGCTGGATGTGTCTTTCCGGCCCTCAAATTGCTGTGAGAAGCTATATTGAAGGTTTGAATATGTTGTCGTCAATGCGACTTTGTTCGAATACACCGGCTCAACTAGCTGTACCGACAGCTCTGTCTTCATTGGAAGAAACCAAAGCGATGATTAGTCCCGGTGGCAGGGTATATCAACAAAGAGAAGCGGTATGTAATGCATTGGATAGAGTAGAGGGTTTGTCCTATGTTCGTCCGCAAGCAGCTTTTTATGTTTTTCCGAAACTGGAAATTGAACGTTTCGGTATTACCAGTGATGAAAGATTTGTTTTTGATTTTTTAAGAGAACAACATGTTTTATTGGTTAGAGGCGGCGGATTCCATTGGCCCGAACCGGATCATTTTCGTATAGTATTTTTGCCTGAAACAGAAATTTTGACAGAAGCGGTTGGCAGATTGGCAAAGTTTTTGAAGAACTACCGCCAAGATCACACGGACCAACATCTGATACTAAAACATAAGCAATGGTAAATGACTTAGGCACACGATTTAAGTTTTTACCGCTAAATATCTGGATAACCTTAAAAAGTGTGCCGACCCAACCCGGAAAAGCTGATTTTTTAAAGAACTTGCACACTATTTAAGTTTGTACCGCTAAATGTCTGGATAACCTTAAAAAGTGTGCCGACACAACCCGGAAAACCTGATTTTTTTAAAGAACTTGCACACTATTTAAGTTTGTACCGCTAAATGTCTGGATAACCTTAAAAAGTGTGCCAACACAACCCAGAAAAGCTGATTTTTTTAAAGAACTTGCACACTATTTAAGTTTGTACCGCTAAATGTCTGGATAACCTTAAAAAGTGTGCCGACACGACCCAGAAACCGGAAAATCCGGTTTGTTTTAAAAATCAGGTTCTTAAAGCTTCTAATGCGGATAATTTCATAGCACGGCGGGCGGGCATGACACCGGCTAACATGCCGATGATCGTGGCAAATCCGATAGCACCTGCAACCAGCCAGAGGGGAATAATAGAAAGCGGACTTCCTTCTGCACCCACTCCGTATATTCCAAGTGCTTCCAGACCCTGCCCTGATGCATTGTTTAAGATTGAGGAAACAATAAAACTTAAGCCGATTCCCAAAATACCGCCGATCAGACCTATTAGACATGCTTCTGCTAAGAATATATTGCGAATGTTTTTTAGACTACATCCTAAAACTTTGAAGATACCTATTTCTTTGGTTCTTTCATAAACAGACATCATCATGGTATTGGCAATGCCGATAGCAGCAACGAAGAGTGAAATACCGCCGATCCCACCGAGAACCATTTGCTGATTAGCCGATTGCTTGCGCATTGAATCGATGAATTCAATATTCGAATCAACCTGAAAACCCATCTCGCGAATTTGTTCCATGACTTCCTTGGTATATTCCAAATCGGTTGAACCAACAATTATACTGTCGTAAATGACTTCACCAACAGCTTTGCCACTTTTGGTTTTGGGTTGACCCGGCCAAGCTTTACCTTTGAACGTTTTCTGCAAAAAATCTTCCAACTGTCCGATTTCCGTATAGGCCGAATATAAATTGGGTGACCATTGTTGTTCATCCGGTGATCCCATGATACCGTCAACATGTAATAGATGTTTTTTGGGAGGTGAACTCTCACCTCCTTCGGAATTATAATAAGAGTCCATATCCCAAGTTGCGAAACTTACCTTATTAATTAAATCAACTTCTGCCGGTTCCCAATTTTGAGAATTCGGATTATAGAATTGATTAGCAAGATCTCTGCCGATAATTAACGGTAAATGATCTTGTTTTTTTGTAAAATCCGGCAATTCGCCTTCAACAATATGGATTTTCTTGGTTGCGAGCGCATCGGCAGCCATGCCTTCAATATTAATATAATTCTCATAGACACCTTGTTGAACACGAATCATAATATTAAGAACAGGTGATACGTATTTAATATTCGGCAGTTGTCTGATTTCATTTACGGTTTCTAAATTTAATTTCTTTTTGGATGACTCAATTTTGCTGACATTACCGCTTTGATCAATCATCATGCCGCCTTCGTCATTTCTGACGTATACGGTAGTCAGATCAGATGATTGATCAATCATATCCATCATCGCCTTACTTTGTCCCAGACCGATCGAAAGCATGGTTACAATTGATGCGGTGCCGATAATGACTCCGAGCAAAGTTAATGCAGAACGCAACTTGCGGCGCCATAAATTGGTTAAACTTAAACTAAGCAGATCATACCATTTCATCGATTTCAGCCTGTTCTTTTTTTGCTTTGCGGACTCGTACGATTTTTACAATGATACCGAGTACAATAAGAACACCTACTCCGATTGCAGCCCAGCCCCACCACGGAAATTTTGTCGGTTGTTCACCCATCATTTCAGGATCATCAATCGGGAATTCTTCACCGGGAAATTCTCCACCGGGAAATTCTTCTATATAATCGCCTTCATTGATAGTTAATGCGAGAGTTTTGTCAACTGTAGTTACTTTGCCTACAGCATCTTCAAATGTAATTTGAAAAGGGATTTCATCGCCCCAATTAGCTTGGTTGGCCTTAACCATGAAATCAACATCTTTAGAATTTCCGGATTCCAAGTTTCCGATAAAAATTTCATTTTTTTCTAAATATCCTTCCGGAATGACAATTGTTAAATTGTAAAGAGTTGCTTTACCTTTGTTAAATACGTTGAACATGATGTTCGCATCATCGCCGACTGCCAGAGTATCGGGCATGATTTCTATTTTACCTAAATCAAAACGCAATTCCTGATAGACCATAATTGAAATAGATTCTTCGGCAGAATAAGGATTACCTTTTTCATCCTCATATTCAAATTTCAATTCAAGAGCGTAGGCCTTTTGCTCGACCGTAGCATTTGTTTTCAGTTTGACTTCCTGCTCGATTTCCGTATCTTTTTCAATTTTTTCGATATAAATTGTGGAGGCACCACTCGCCGGCATGAAAACAGCTGCATCTTCACCGAAACTGCTTAAAGTAACTCTGATATTTTTTACATCGGAAGTCTTTGAAGTGTTTTTTAATTTGATTTTAGCAGTAAATTCAGTACCTCCGATTACATTTTCCGGACTAGTGGTGAAACCGGTGCTCATCACACGAGGTATTGATTTATTTTCTTCTTCAGAACCCGAGATGCCACCGACAAAACCACCATCTGAAATTGAACCGGGATCAAAACTGTTATCCGGATCAGGCTCCGGTTCCTTCATATTAGGGTCGGGTTGATCAGGATTAGTAATTTTTACAAAGAAATAACGTTCGACAGTTTTACCGGAATCATTTTCATCACTGAAGGTAATTTCGAAATTAACACGATAATAACCGGAGACCAAATCTTCTTTGATTCTTAAATTGCCGAATTTGAGATTTCTTGTTGCTGCTGCAATATTTGTGAAACTGTCTTTTTCGATTAATTCACTAATGCTGGCAAATCTATTTGTCAGTGAAGCATTATATACTGTCTTTTCAACTTTAAAAGGGAAAGTGTCTTCTTTGCTGTCAATTTTTAATGTAGCAGAAACATCGTAAGCATAACCGGAACCGACATTGATCAAAGGAATCTCTACTGAAATAGAATTGCCTGTTTTTCCGTCGATCATTGGTTTTTCTCCAACTAAAATATGAGCTCTTTTGGTTGAACGTATCGGCTCAGAATGAGGTTTAGTAGTGGATTCAGGCTTGGTGGTTGGAGTTGTTGTAGGTTCAATAGTTGATTCCGGAGTCTGTTCAGGAATTGATTCAGGTGTAGTTTCGGGAATTTCCTCAGGAGTAGATTCAGGAGTCTCATCAGGTGTCTGCTCCGGGGTTTCTCCGGGAGCTAAAGGTGACGAATCGGTGTCTGATGAATCGATATTTGAAGAATCGTTATCCGGTAAAACAACTTCAGGAGTTTTTTCCGAATCATTAATTTCTCCGGCAAATACGGTTTTATTGTAACCGAAGACATAAATACTAATTGACAGAAAAACTGCTAAGAGCAAGCTGGTTATAGTTTTTGTGTTTTTGATTAATTTGGTATGCGATTTTGCATTATTCATAGTTTTTAGATCCCTTCTCAATTCCTATTATTTTACCGTCTGAAATGCGGAAAATTCGATCCGCGTATTGAGCTAAATGTTCATCATGAGTAACCATAATTAAAGTTTGATTGTTTTCTCTTGAAATTTGTTGAATTAACTGCATGATTTCCGCACTGGTAGTTGAGTCGAGATTTCCCGTTGGTTCATCGGCAAAAACAATTGCCGGATTCACGACTAAAGCTCTTGCTATACCGACACGCTGTTGCTGACCACCGGATAATTCATTCGGCTTATGGTAAATATGGGTTTTCAGCCCCAATTTATGGAGAATTCTGATTGCAATCTTTTTGCGTTTGCTGATCGGTGTGCCACGAAAAATTAATGGTAAGGCTACATTTTCCCAAGCAGTCATAGTCTGAATTAAATTAAATGATTGAAAGATAAAGCCTACCTGATCTCGCCGGAAATCAACTAATTTCTTTTCACTTAAACCGACAATCGGCAAATTATTGACGAAGATACGACCCTTACTTGGCGGTTCAAGACCTGCCAGCAAATTAAGTAATGTTGACTTCCCGGAACCTGATGTGCCGACTATCGAGCAAAACTCGCCGCGTTCAATTTCAAAAGATACCCCGTTTAAAGCAAAAACAGGTTGTTTTCCTACTCGGTACACTTTCTTTAAATCATAAACTTTTATGACAATGTCTTTCTTTTTTTTGTTTGCCACAAAAGGATTTTTTTGTAAAATCACATTGGCTTGAGTATTAATTGTAGAAATGCTGCCCATTTTTATACCTCACTTATAATAACTGATTATACTTTAAGCCGGATAAATCAAACAATTAGTAAAGTTTAGGATTTGATTAACAAAAGATTATCATTTTTAATTTTTCTTAAATTTTAGTTTTTTTGCTTTAGGAAACACACAGATAACATCCGGCAAGCTTAGCCTTTAAACACGAATTCGGACATTAACATGAAGTTTATACGAAAGAACGATGAGTCTAAGTGAAAATCTCCCCACTAACTAGGAGATATTATGCTTTATATAATGTTAGGAGGGTAGCTACTCTGCCGGATGATTAATTCGGGTGTGAAGTTCATTTTTATCTGTTCAATAGGTTTTTTTTCGATTTTTGCAAGAAGGTATGCAGATGCTTGTTGAGATATACGATCTGCTGGTTGTGATATGGAACTTAGTTTAGGGTAAACAAATTCGCAAAGAGGACTGTTATCAAAACTTACAATGGACAATTCTTCCGGAATTTTAGTCGAATTTTCACTAGCTGCGTAATAAAGTCCAAATGCCATTACGTCATTTGAAGCAAAAATTGCCGTTGCAGATATTTTCTTAAAATAAGGAAAAGACACAATGCCACTAGATACTTGATAATTACCTTCAAACCGAAATCTAGTATTAATATCGACGTTAAATTCTTTTAAGGCATCAAGATATCCTTGATATCGGTCCTTTGCACTTTGTAGTTCCAGAGGCCCGGTTAAACAACCTATTTTTCTATGACCAAGAGATAATAAATGTTTAGTGGCCAGATAACCCCCCATTCGATTATCCGCTTTAACAGAAGGAAAATCGGAAAGGGTGGATTCTCTATCTATAAAAACAACAGGTTTACCGGATTTTTGTAAAATTAAATTTAAATCATGGATTGTTTCTGCGTCATGGTTAGATGCAATTACAATCATCAAGCCGTCAACTTTATATTGTAAAAAATTTTTAATATACATTATATCTTTTGTTGCATCGTCATTTGTATTTCCGAACATAATGGTATATCCGAAAGGGTAAAAGGCATCTTCCAGATTAGCAACCAAATTAGCAAAATAATTATTTCTTAAATCAGGAACAACCAAGCCAATGATGTTTGTGCTTCCTTTTACCAAACCAGCTGCTAAACGATTCGGTTTGTAATTCATTTCTTCAGCAGTTTGGATGATTAAGTCTTTTACTTTTGGAGAAATTCGATTTGGTTTGTTATTTAATATTAGTGAAACTGTTGTGGTAGAAACTCCACACGTTTCAGCAATTTCTTTTAAGGTAGCCATGAGGTAAATTTCCTTTCAGAATGTAGATATACAATTAATTATATCAGAATAATCAGATAAAAGGTTTTATCTAAAGAAAAATAATAATTTGCAAATCAATAAAATATACGCATTGCACATTTTTTTGGAAATTGTATGCGCATATTATACAAATACACTTAAAAAAAGAGGGAAGATATTGACATTCTAATATGGTATATGGAAAAATTAGTTTAAATCGTAATAATTGCAAAAGATTAAGCGATTAACTACAGTAATTTGTTTTAATAAAAGGAGGTTGAACATGAGCAAAAAGAAAGCGTATATTTTTTATGGAGGATATGATGGTCACGAGCCTGATAAAGTTAGTTTAAGATTCAAGAATATGCTTGAAAAAGAGGGATTCGACGTACTTCGCGAAGATAATATGGATAGATTGGATGATTTAGAGTTTCTAAAATCATTGGATCTCATTGTGCCGATGTATACTCAAGGAGTTCTTAAAGATTCAAGGAGTTACAATTTGACAGAGGCTGTTATGAGCGGTGTTGGTTTGGCAGGTGCTCATGGAGGCATGAATGATGCGTTTAGATGGAATGTTGAATGGCAATTCCTGACAGGTAGTCAATGGGTTGCCCATCCGGGTGATAATTGGTGTCATCATATATCTACCTTAAGTGATGAGGATATGGCGTATGTCCATGAACACTATCCTGATATTCTTGAACCTCATGCTTACTGGACTACGTACACTGTTAATTTTAAGAAAAACTCAACATCTCCTTTGATAAAAGGCTTAGAGGACTTCGAAGTTTTTACTGAACAATACTACATACATGTTGATCCTGCTATTGATGTTTTAGCTACAACCAGAGTTAAATCCAAAGGTCCGCATGCTGCCAACGGTGAAGTTGAAATTCCTGTTGCATATACTAGACTTTGGGGTGAAGGTCGTGTATTTTACCAATCTATGGGACATGTAGATACAATATTTGACATCTACCAAGTTTCTGAGCTGCAGCGCAGAGGCTTTCTGTGGGCGTCAAAATCTGAGATTGATTAATTGATTTGCATAAAATATAAAAAA
>JAAYNE010000049.1 GCA_012521015.1 Clostridiaceae bacterium
ACCGAAGGGAGTTCATTTTACCCTTGCAGATATGTTTTTGCGGAACAAAACGGAACGACTGACGAACACCGCTTTACCTGCGTTGGGGGGTGCGTTGGGAAAAGCAAGTGTGGCACGGTATGGAATGCAGCGCAGCGGAATGGAATAACGGGCTACTCTTGCTGTGCGGTGCTGGAAGCTTGTGAATGAAGTGAGGTACGAACGTAAGGAACAGCCTGGAGGCACATGGGGTGTGGTGGGTTATATTTCAATAAACAGTTCCTCATCAATTGGACGGCCTGTAATGTGTTGATGTAGTTTGGGGTAGTTAATGATGAATCCATTAAATTCTGAGGCTTTCAAAATGAGTACATATATCAATCTATGAATGGTCATAGAAATATGATATAGCTCTCTGAAAGCTTCATCTTCATCCCTTTCATTAACAGGAAGACTACCGTGCAAAAATCTATTTCTATTGTCTATGCACTTATATTCATCTTTACTTAGGTTATAAGAGTACTTTGTAAAGGGAGCAGTCAATGAATCTCGATTGGTAGGCTGATTCCAATTATTAAGCTTGTTGGATAGGATTCTTTCTTGATCTTCATTAATTGTATTATCATGCCTCAGCTTTTCAATCAAATCTGAGAATTGCTTTTTAATTGTGGTATCCCATAGGTCATTATCAATGACATTCGGGCTTTTAATTCCAAACTCTTTTTTGATAGTATGGCATATAGCTTCAAATGCTACACAATAGGAAGCTGCCTTTAATTCCAGAGGCTGCAAGTTGGCTTCAAGCACGATTAAAGCAGCTCTGGAAATAGAATCATATTTATGAAGAAGGGTCGCCAGATTAGAAAATACGTCCTCTCGGAACCATCCTAATTTTTCTGTCCAGATTTTAACAAAGTCATGATCAATTTCTTTTTGTTGACTCCTGAATAATGGCACATAGACTGAATAGGGATTCGTAGTGTAAATGCCATATCCGGTTATTAATGAATCACGAAGTGATGCATATATCAATTCCAATTCTGCCAAAAATTGAGCTTCATTAGAACAGATATAGTATGCTTCATTTAAATGTAAATCACCGGTTACGAAACCATAGGAATTAAAAATTGAATAGGCCAGCTCTTGAAAATCACGGAATGTTAGTTTTTGCAATGAATCAATTGCCCAGTAAACCTTATCATCCTTTTTAAATGTGAACAAATGAAATTTGTGCTCTTCAATTTGAACCTTTACTAACTCCTTATTTTTAAATGAAGCATCGGAATCAAAGCGATACCTTGCAATATGATTAAAGCGAAACTGAGAGTCTGATATCGGGATCAAAACTCTGTGGTATTTATCCTCAAAATCACTGATAGGTGATGTTGAAAGTTTAGAAACTGATCCTGATACTTCAAACTCAGGTAGATCAATATTAATGTCCTTGATGTTAGTGAGTAATGTAGATTTCTCAGGTGCGAAATAGGTATTTCCTGATTCTGCTGTGAGTTTGTATTCCAAAAGTTTGGTTTCAAGTGCAGTGTTGAAATAATGTCTTTCTTCCGATTCAAGAATGAAAGATATTTCGAATTGTTTTTGTCCCTTTTTAAGAGATATATTTTTCCCACTTAAAAAATCTGCTCCACCATCAGCAGTGAATGATTCCGTGTAAATCAGATCTCCGATTAAAGTGAGAGTGGCTTCAAGATTTTTGTTGATTATTTGAGATTTCATTTTCTACTTATTTACAAAAACCAAAGATTATCTTTCCCATAGGGAGGTATGTCGTTTCCAGTGAAATGAGGAGCGATTTGAGCGACCATTTCAGGGTATTTGATGGTGACAGGTAAGTTCTGTTGCCTGATCG
>JAAYNE010000050.1 GCA_012521015.1 Clostridiaceae bacterium
CAGAAGATCGCGGGTTCGAGTCCCGTCTGGTCCGCCAGTGACGTATGCAGGTGTAGTTCAATGGTAGAACATTAGCCTTCCAAGCTAAATACGCGGGTTCGATTCCCGTCACCTGCTCCAAAAAAATGGCTACTCATTTATGGGTAGTCTTTTTTGTTTGAAGGGACTTTGTGCTTTCAGCACCACGCCTTGCGTGTGAACCCATATTCTATGGCTGGCGCTCGTTCCTTTGTGCAAGCACAACCACTCACTATTACGTTCGCTATGCTCTCTACAAGTCCCTTCATCCGCACCATAACAAATGGCTACCCAACAAGGGTGGCCATTTTTTATTGTTCCAAGCACATAAGGGACTTGAACGGGTGGGCATCGCAGGCAGAGAGCAATATGCGACGGCATGTCTGCGACAAATGATGGACACCCATCAATGTGGGCGGCTGTACTATTTCAGCAAATAAAGTCGAGAAAATCTTTTTGAATTGTGCTACAATATCAGCTGTAAGGAGGTGAACAGAAATGGATGAGCATATAGAAGCGGTTCAAAGAATGCAGGATTACATCAAGGCAAATCTTGATAACAATATCACCACGGCCGATCTTGCGAACGTATCGCGGTATTCTCCGTGGTATTCATACAGGCTTTTTGTGGCTTTGCTCCATATGACACCCGCAGTATATATTAGACGTTTGAGATTATCTAAATCCGCACTTCGATTGCGAGATGAAAAGGTCAAAATCATTGAAGTCGCGCAGGATTCTGGCTTTGAGAGCGTGGACGGTTATCAAAGAGCGTTTTACAAAGAGTTTGGGTGCAATCCGTATGAGTATTCTATACGACCGACCCCAATCTATCTGTTCAAGCCTTACGGTATCAAGTATTTAAACAGAAAGGAGAGCAAGGACATGAGTAAAGTGAAAAGTGTTTTCGTACAAGTAATCGAGAAACCGCAAAGAAAGGTCATTATCAAACGAGGTAAAGAAGCAACGGACTATTTCAAATACTGCGAAGAAGTTGGTTGTGACGTATGGGGGCTCCTCTGCAGTATGAGATCCATCTGTGGTGAGCCTGTATGCTTATGGCTACCCCAAAAGTACATCGCCGAAGGAACATCCGAATACGTGCAAGGTGTAGAGGTAGCCACGGACTATTCGGGTGAAATTCCCGAAGGATTCGACGTTATCGATTTGCCAAGGTGCAAATATATCATGTTCCAAGGTGAGCCCTTTGAAGAAGAGAATTTTTGCGAGGCGATTGAAGAAGTTTGGACTGCTATCAAAAAATACAATCCCGCAGCAATTGGATATGCTTGGGATGATAGTAACCCCCGTATTCAATTAGAGCCTATCGGCACACGAGGATATATTGAATTGCATCCAGTAAAAAGTATTTAACCAATTCCAATTTGTCAGTCAATTTAACTGTACGCACCTTTAAGGGGTGTACGCAAATTTTGATAAGGTGTACGCAAATTGTATCAAAACAGGTATTTACACACAAGTTAGTAGAATAGGTTTGATACAATCGTATCAAGCCTTTTTTCTATGCAAAAAGGGCGTTTTCTCCCTATATTCCAAATTCCATATGTTCTGTAAAGGTTCAGTTCAGTACTTTTGCAAGTCCTTTTTGATTTCTGCGTTCTACCTTTTAACGATTACCTAACCATTTACACGATTACTATGCGATTTCTTAGGCAAGGAGTCGAATACCCCTATGGCGGAAAATGGCGGATTTTAATAGTGATTTGATAAATATGTGTTTTTTAAACAGGGTCATAAAAATAGAATTACAAATTTCTATAAAAGTGATATAATAGTGAACTAATACCTAAAACCTGTACTTTGATACAATATAAGTGTATGCAGGAGGGATCACATGAAAGATAAAAAGAAAACAAATAGACTATGGAGTGGAGCATTCAAATTAAAGGTCGTTTTAGACATCATTGAAAATGAATTTTCTTATAGTCAAGCGGCGCGTAAATATGATATGTATTTATCATCAGGAAGTCTAAATGATACACTGCCTGCTAGATGGGTATATCAGTATAGGCTCTATGGTAAAGAGCGATTCTTTCAAACACCGAAAGACTATCGTAAGCATCCAGTTAGACAGTTCCATAAACCATCCAAAGAGGTTGAACAAAGTCTTGAACTCAAAGTTAAACACTTAGAAATGGAACTTGAATACTAGAAAATTACTCATCGCCAAAGTTTAAGAAACAGGAACGAACAAACAAAAATACCAAGTAGTCAAGGAATTAAGGCGAAAATATGCATTAAAAGATTTACTTCTAATATCAGGACTTCCTAAGTCTGTTTATTATTACTATGAACATCATAAGAAGACAGATAAATATCACGGTATAAAGATACTGATATCAGAAATATTTGAAGCGTGTAATCGCACATATGGCTATAGACGCATTAAACTCGCCCTTCAAAACTTTTATCAGGTTAAAATAGCGTATAAGACGGTTGTAAAGCTCATGAAAGAGCTACATATCGTCTGCAAGGTAAGAAAAAAGAGATATCGCTATATCTCACAAATATCGAATAAAATCACACCAAATCTTTTAAAAAGAGACTTCAAAAAAGAAGATCCCAATCTAGCATGGGTCACTGATGTATCATAATTTAGATTCAATCGTAAACGGTTATATCTATCCGTCATCCAAGATCTGGATAGGCTACAATAAGTTGTAACAAAAAGATAAGGACATGTTAAGATAAAGATAAATAGAAAGCAGTAATGGAAAGACAATACCCGAAAAGATAGAAATATATAATCGTTCTTCGTATAGTGCCCCAAGAATTCTTGTAGAGAGATTGGAAGATAATTTTAATAAAACTTCTGTTTATTGGTCAGATCATTATATACAAGGTAGAACAACAAAACTTGCTAATATGTTTTATAAAGAGATCTGGAAAAACAAATTTAATTAAGGCATATTAAAAGTTTGTGCAGTTTAAAATTAGTTGTTAAAAAAATGTAGGAGGGATATGTATGGACGCTTCAAAGTTTGCTAAACAGTATGAAGAAAGATTGAATTATTTGTCAATGACACCATTTTTTGGAAAGGCAGCAATTACACATTTTTTGTCAAGACCAGAATTAAAGTCAACTGGATTCAAAGAATTCTATAACGCGAATAGCTTGGGGTATGCTAGAAAATTTGAACCAGGTGAGTATGTAGATGTTTCAAAAGAAGAGCATCCTACAATTTGTGGTGGTGTAACAGAATACATTACTAAAATTAAGTTGGCAAGAAAATTAGGAAAAAGTCTTGAAAAATTGCGTTTTTTTGAAGATGTAAACAAGAAAGAATATTCAAAGCTTTCCGATGAGGAGTTAGCCTTTGCCATGTATGAACATGATGTAATGTATAGATCGGGTATGGGTTATACAGCAGAGATATTCGAGCATAAAAACAATATTATTCAAAAGGCATCAGATCTTGCGGATATTGCTCTTGAACTTATATACAAAACTTTTCCGGAGATTGATGTAATTGATTTTCATCCAGAAGGTCACGTAATGTATAAGGGTGAGGTAGCCATAAAAGGTGATTCTGATCTGCTAATTAATAATTGTCTAATTGATTTCAAAACAAAAAAAGACTATAAATTAAGTAAACAAGAAAGAGCACAGCTTTTCGCATATGCTCTACATAAATATATGAGGGATGGAGAAAACTACGATAAGGTTTATTTCCTTAATCCTAGATACAACATTTTAGAAGAATTAGTAATTAAACCATAATATTCTAGATTAAGATTGGAGGGATATATGGTGGATTTAATTATTAGAAAAGCTACAGTTGAAGATGCAACCGATATTATTGATGACTTAGAGTTTGAAATAGAGCTAGTTAGATCTGTTGAAGTTAATATCGATTATATATTAATGTTAGTAGCTAAGTACCATGATGAAAATATGGAAGATAAAGAA
>JAAYNE010000051.1 GCA_012521015.1 Clostridiaceae bacterium
AAATTTTAAGAGGTGATACTTAATGGAAATAGTAAAAGATAATGTATATTCATTTGAACAATACCGAGAGGTGGTTGATAAATATGTGCAAATTGATGCAAGAGAGATTAATTTTCAAAATAGGGTGATTCTTCGGTTATTAGACAAAATATTTATAAATGACCAGGATATTTCAATTGTAGATGTATCTACACAGTATAAGAATAAAGAAAGTAAATTGCACACTAGAAAGTTTTATGCATGGGATCATACACCTGATTTGCTTATTGTAAAGAATTGGACTTACAAAAATGGGGATAAAGAAGAAGAGGGCTATTTAGCAATAGTTGAAATTAAATCGCCGATATTAGATCCTATTGATAAAAATTCTATACATACGAATCAGGAAATAGCGGATTATAGAGCACATTGTAAAAAAGTTATATTGACAGATTGTTATGAATGGCAATTTTTTGAAGAAGGAAGACTTCTCAGAACTTTTGTTTTACATGATAAGACAGATTGGGTTATGAAATCAGTTAAGAACCCCGATTATGTTGCAAAGGAACTAGGATTTCCTACTGTAAGAGAGGGATCTGAAGAATGGGATGATTTATTAACATATTTGAAGGAATTTGTTTAGTACGATAGATTTTAATATAGCAATCTGAGGTGAAGAAATGGGGAGTACTGAAATAAATGTAAGAGAAATAATGGAATATTGCGAGAAAGAACAAAACTATTCTTATGTTGAGTTGATAGATTATGCCAGAAAAAACAAGTCAGATTGGATTATTACACTGAAAAATAAGAATGCACGAATGGTTATATCAGAATATTTAAAAAGTGAACGAAGAAAACAGAAGAAAGAAGGGATTCAACAACCTACTCTTAAAGAGTCTTTAGATAAAATATATAAATAGCGTGATGTAATATTCTATATAAACTAGTTTAGTTTGATAAATTTTAAATTTATGATAGGATGTGAAAACATTGCCGGTTAATGAGAATACATTAGAACAAGCTATTATCTCAGAGCTTCAAGAAAAAGGTTATGAGTATTTATATGGCCCGGAAATCAACCGAGACTATCATGAGGTAATCTTAGAGGATTGTTTTAGGGCATCAATGCTTAATATAAATCCAGGAATAACTCAAGAGATAATTTCTGAAGCTTTTAAAGAAATTAAAAATCTTGGGTTACTGAGAGTAGAAGAACTAAACGCAACCTTTCATAAATACATTATTGAGGGTGTTCCAGTGCCTTATCAGAAGGATACAGAAAATCGTACTTTCACAGTAAAGCTAATAGATTTTGATAATCCGACTGCAAATAATTTTAAGGTTATTAATCAATTTACAATCATAGAGTATAAAAATAAACGTCCAGATATTTTGGTGTTCATCAATGGAATCCCAATGATTCTGTTTGAACTTAAGAACATGGGCAATGATAATACCACTGTAGAGCAGGCATTCAATCAAGTTAAAAATTATCAGTTAGATATTCCAACCTTGTTTAATTATAATGCTTTTAATGTTATCAGTGATGGAATTGAAACGAGAGTAGGAACAATTACTTCTGACTATACGCGTTATATGGCTTGGAAGTCAGAGAACGGAGAAAAACCAGCAGAGAATAAAACTGATTTCTTTACTGTAGCACTCAATGGAATGTTTCCAAAGGAACGACTGTTAGATATAATAAGAAACTTTATAGTATTTCAAGATATTCAAGGGAAAACAATTAAAATATTAGCTGGATATCATCAATACTTTGCAGTACGCAAGGCGGTTGAAAATACCAGACGTGCGCTTAGGGGAAAAAGCCGTAAGGTCGGGGTTATTTGGCACACTCAGGGAAGTGGTAAAAGTCTTTCAATGGTTTTTTATACAGGAATTGTAGTGAGCGATCCGGAATTTGAAAATCCAACAATAGTTCTGCTAACAGACCGTAATGATTTGGACAACCAACTTTTTGGAACTTTTAGTGCTAGCTCAAAGATTCTTTTACGCCAGACTCCTAAACAGGCAGAGAGTAGAAATCATCTAAAGGAACTACTTAAAGTTAAGGCAGGAGGAATTGTATTTACAACGATTCAGAAGTTTGAGGAAGGCGAAGGTGTTATTAACGATCGTTCTAATATAATTTTCATGGCCGATGAAGCACATCGTTCTCAGTATGGAACTGAAGCAAAACTGGATAGAGAAACTGGTGAATGGAATTATGGAATGGCAAAACACATGCGCGATGCTCTTCCTAATGCGACATTCATTGGTTTTACCGGAACACCCATCGATATGAAAGATAAATCCACGATAGAGGTATTTGGTGAGTACATAGACATTTATGATATAACACAAGCTGTTGATGATGGAGCAACGGTTCCTATTTATTATGAAAATAGAACACCAAAACTGAAACTGAATGAAGAAATCCTTAAAAAAATTGATAATGAGTACTTCAAAATAGCCGAAGAAGCTAACGAATATGAGATAGAAAAATCAAAAGCTGATCTTTCAGGTATTGAAGCTATTGTTGGTTCGCCAGAGCGACTGGATATGCTAGCGGATGATATTATAGCTCACTATGAGGACCGACAATATGTTTTAACCGGTAAAGCAATGATTGTTTGTATGACTCGAAAAATTGCGATTAATCTATATAAGAAAATCTTAAAAAAACGCCCTCAATGGGACAAGAAAGTTAAAGTAGTCCTTACATCGAGCAATCAGGATCCGGAAGAATGGCATGATATTACAGGAAATAAAGCCCATCGTGATGGGTTAATGGTTGAGTTTAAGAACATTGAAAGCGATTTTAAGATTGCGATAGTTGTAGATATGTGGTTAACAGGATTTGATGTTCCATCATTGGCAACAATGTATATTGATAAACCAATGAAGGATCATAATTTAATGCAGGCAATTGCTCGTGTAAATAGAGTATATCCAGATAAAGAAGCAGGGCTAGTTGTAGACTATATTGGTATGGCAGCAGAACTTAAGTCGGCGTTAAAACAATATACTAAACGTGACCAGGATAAGGTTCCTGATTTAAGTATCGCATATTCAATTGCAATGGCGAAACTAGAAGTTCTACGAGATATGTTCTATGGCTTTAACTATAGTGACTTTTTTGGATATTCTGACACTAAGAGACTAAAGGTAATTGCAGATGGTGTTGAATTTGCTTTAGGGTTTGAAGAAGATGAATCAAAAGAATATGTTAAAGAAGCTACTGCTCTTAGCCAAGCAGAGACCCTTTGTAGAAGTCTAATAAGTGAACATGATAAAAAAGAGATTGAATTCTTTAAGTGTGTTAAAGCTGGTATTTGGAAAGTAGCAGGTAAAGGCGGCGTAACATCCAATGAAATCAATGCTCGTATCATGAAGATGCTAGAACAAGCTATCGAACAGGATGGCGTGGTCAATATTTTTGAAAAATCAGGGCATAAGAATCCGGAGATATCTTTGTTATCAGATGAATACATGGCTCAAGTTCTCAAAATGAAGCATAAAAACATTGCTGCTGAATTATTGCGCAGACTCATAGAAGATAACATCAAAGTGTTTGCAAGAACCGGTGTCGTTAAGGCGAAACTTTTTTCAGAAAAGATGCAAGACGTTCTAAAACGATACAATAATAGAATGATAACAAGCGCTGAGGTTATTGAAGAACTTATTAATCTTTCAAAAGAAATGATGGATGCCTATAAAGCAGGTGATGAAAAGGGCTTGTCGCACGAAGAGTTAGCGTTTTATGATGCACTTGTTGCTGACCCGGAAGTGCTTAGAAACATGGAAGATGCAATTCTGATTGAAATGGCACATGAATTGACTCTACTTATTCAAAAAAGCAGAACGGTTGATTGGGATAAAAAACAATCAGCCAGAGCATATATGAGAACTCAGGTTAAGCATTTACTTCGTAAATATAAATATCCGCCAGAAAAGGCTACTAATGCTATTGAGATAGTTATAAAACAAGCTGAACTTATGAGCTCAAATACTGTTGTATAGGATTTTGTGTTGATTATGTTATGACGGAGCCCTGTTAATACAGGGCTTTATTTGCTTTCTTTTTCATAAACAATTATATCGCCTACATTACATTCAAGGGCTTGGCAAATCTTATCGAGCACATCAAATCCTATAGAGCTGGTTTTGGAGTCTACGATTTTTCCGATTGCATTCGCACTAATTCCGGTTTGTTTGGCAAGCCAATATTTGGTCTTGCCCTTTTTTTCAAGCAATTCAGCTATTTTTATAACTATCATCGTATCGCCTCCATGTGTATTATATCCAAAGTTGATGCATACAACAATAATATATTTTTAAATAATATATGTTGACATATAGTATATGTAGAGGTATAATATAATAAAAAGAATAATTCGGAGGTAAAAAATGAATCCAAAAGTTAAATGTCCACAATGTCAGTGTGAAATTGATGTAAATGAGCTATTCGCGAAGCAGGTTCTTGAAGCACATGAAATCCAATTAAAGAATGCTCTTGAAACAAAAGAAAAAGAATTCCAGATAAAGGTTGATAGCTTTGAAAAGAAGATACTGGAAGCCAGAGCAAACTACAAAAAACGCTTAAACGAGGATCATGAAAAAATTTCAGCAGAAGTAAACGAGAAGATTAAGAAAGATTATGAATCCATTATCAGTGCTCTTAAGAAGGAGGTTGGTGAAAAAAGCGATATCATAGTAAAAACCAGGTTGGATGAGATTGAACTACTGAAGCAAAAAAAGGAACTAGAAGAGAAACAACAGCTTCTTGAACTGGATG
>JAAYNE010000052.1 GCA_012521015.1 Clostridiaceae bacterium
CTGGAATTGCACACTTTTTAAGTTTATACGATAATTTAGCTGCACAACCTTAAATAGTGTGCAAGCTATCCTCTAAAGCCGGAGTTTGCGAACTGGAATTGCACACTTTTTAAGTTTATACAGGAAATTTGCACAGTTTGAAATTCTGATCAGAAAGCGGTTTTTGAAATAAGGTAAAATTATGGATTTAAGACAAATATATTCACAAATAATTATGGAAAATTCACGTTCGAGCAAGCATCGTCATGAAATGAAAGATGCAACGGCTACTGAACGCGGCTATAATCCGAGCTGTGGTGACGATATTCATCTTTCGGTCAAAATAGAAGATGATCTGATTGTGGAAGCATCTTTTATAGGAGAAGGTTGTGCAATTTCTCAAGCTTCAACTTCTCTACTTTGTAGTTTAATTAAAGGTAAGACATTTGAACAAGCAAAACATCTAATTCAAACTTTTTTGGGCATGATCAAAGGTGAAATTACAGATGATGAAATTCTGGAAGAAGAATTGGAAGATGCAATTGCTTTCAAGAACATTTCGACAATGCCGCAAAGAGTACGTTGCGCGGTTTTAGCGTGGCGCACTTTAGATTTGATTATTGCCAAACAAACCGGTACTCCAATGACTGAATAAAACAAATACTTTCTACCTAATAAGGCCAATTTCAAGAGTTCCTCATTGGATAAAAATGCCGATAACGGCAAAAAAATTCAATAGGCAAAATAATTATTACAATTTAGTAACGGTGAAATTTCAGTTATGCTATAATGTATAAAATAAAAAAGGAAGGAAGCCAATAAGATGTCTGCCAAGATTTTAGTCGTCGACGATGAACAAAATATCGTAGAAATTTTGCGAGAAAACCTGGAACGCGAAGGATATGAAACGATCGCAGCATACGACGGTAAAACCGCTTTGGAGCTTGCTTTATCGGATGCTCCGGATCTAATTTTATTAGATTGCATGTTGCCGGAAATGGATGGATTTGATGTCTGTCGGAAACTCAGACAGGAGACTTTAGTTCCGATCATTATGCTTACCGCAAAATCGGAAGAAATTGATAAAGTACTCGGTTTGGAATTAGGTGCTGATGATTATATTGTTAAACCGTTCAGTATGCGCGAAGTTATGGCAAGGGTAAAAGCGCTCTTACGAAGAAGTCATATTACCGAAACCGGACCTCAAGATACGTCTGATATTATTGAATATGGTGACTTGAAGATCAATCAAAAAGCTTATGAGATTTTGATGAATGATGTACCCATCAATCTTACTTTGCGTGAATATGAATTGGTCTTGTTCTTAGCTCGCAATGCAGGGCAAGTGTTCTCACGTGAAGCATTATTGGAAAAAGTATGGGGTTATGAATATTTTGGTGATGTGAGAACCGTTGATGTTACGATAAGGAGAACTCGTGAGAAACTGGAACCGGATCAGGAGAATTATAAATATATCCTGACTAAACGCGGAGTAGGTTACTATTTTAATCGTGATGCTGAAAAACAATGATTTTTTGAACATTTGAAGTAGATGTTTTTTCAAGCTTCCTTTTTTGATGTTTTTAATCGTGATGCTAAAAACAAATAATTCTATATAATTTTTATTTCGGTTATTTTTGTGGGAATTTTTATTGCTGTAGTATTAACATTTATCATTACGAGTGGAGGCTGTGCTCTTTTTGCACGGTCTTATTTTTTGCGACGTAAAAAAGTAGAAGATCGAGCAGTTCATGATATGTTAGAGCATGTTGCCCACAAACAAAATGAGTCACAAACGGTACTAGCTTCTTTAAATTTAGGAGTTATTGCATATAGCAGTGATGGAATCCTGTTATTAAATAATCAAGCATCAGGTCAAATGATCGAGGAGATTCCACATTATTTTGTAGATTTTTTAAATAAATATGATGTAGATCAAAAAATTCGTTCCGGTTTTCTTTTGGATAAAAGGCAAGTGGAAATCAATTACATCTATCATGACAGATCATATCGCTTATCTGTACAAAAAAGAAAGTTAGCACGCGACAAAAATGCCGGTCATATTATCGTCATTCAAGATATAACCAGACAGATAAGAGAAGAACAACAACGCAAAGAATTTGTTGCCAATGTATCACATGAATTAAAGACTCCCTTAACTACAATTAAAACCTACAGCGAATCACTTTTGGACTGGGGCATAGATGAAAAATCTCGTGAGTCAATCAAAAAAGATATTAATAAGCTTTATGATGGATCTTTACGCATGGAAACTTTGATTGATGATTTGCTTCTACTTTCGCGAATTGACGGTAATGCGATTTATACCAGAATCGAAAAGATTGAATTATTACCAATAGTCCGCTCCTGTGTTGAAAGACTATATCCGGAAGCGGATAAAAAACATATTGAATTCTCATCTTACGCCGTATCTGATAAACCGATTGCTTATGCGGATCGTTCTGCATTGGAACGAATTATTCTTAATTTGGTGAACAACTCAATCAAATATACCCAAGAGTATGGCGAAATAAAAGTTTATGTTGGTATGTTGGTTGATGAAGTTTATTTCAGGGTGACGGATAACGGAATCGGTATCCCATTAGAGGTACAAGATAATATTTTCAAACGATTTTATCGTGTCGATGCAACCGGCTCAAGAGCTCACGGTGGAACAGGTCTGGGTCTGGCAATTGTGAAAGAATTAGTTGATTTGCATTTAGGACAAATTGATTTGAAAAGTGAAATTGGTAAAGGAAGTGATTTTACAGTGACTTTACCCGGTGTAAAAAAAACTATGCGAACAGCACTATATGAATTAACAGAAAACGGTTCATGCAGTCATAATGTAACCAAAGCCGCTGAAGCTGATTTAAATCTGCTTGCGGAGAAGTTAGGAATTATGGCAAAATGGAAAAGTTTAAAGAAGAGAGAAGTAGATGCTTTATTTAAGGCGATAGATGTATCTGAACCGATTTTCTGATACTCTATAAGACATATGTTTATTAATCAAAATTATCTGATGCTTTTAGATAGTTTAAGATAAAGAAAAAATAAGATAGTTTAGCTAAATAAAATAAAGAGGGTATTTGGCTAAAGAAAATGAGGAAATAAATTGGCTAACAATTATATTATAAAAGGTAAAAAACAATTGCAGGGCGAAGTACAAATCAGTGGTTCGAAAAATGCCGCATTAGGAATTATTGCTGCGGCAATGGTTGTAGATGGCCCCAGTGTAATTGAAAATTTGCCGAAGATTAAAGACATTAAAATATTACTGGAAATATGCCAAGAATTGGGTGCTGAAATTGAATGGCTTAGCGAAAATTCAATTCGTTTCGATCCGACAACTGTCAATACATATCAAGCAATCAGCGAAAAAGTTTCGAAAATTCGTGGTTCTTATTATTTGCTGGGAGCTTTCTTAGGAAAATATCGCAAAGTCAGTTTGTTAATGCCCGGTGGTTGTGATTTCGGTGCAAGACCAATTGATTTACACATTAAAGGTTTTCAAGCTTTAGGCGGTGGTGAATTGTTGGATGAAGATGGAGTGATTTCAATTGAAGCCGACTGGTTGAGAGGTGCAGGTGTCTTTTTAGATACGGTGAGTGTTGGTGCAACGATTAATATTATGTTAGCTGCAGTAAAAGCGGAAGGTGTTACCGTAATAAATAATGCAGCAAAAGAACCGCATATTGTTGATGTAGCGAACTTTCTCAATACGATGGGAGCGGATATTCGGGGAGCTGGTACCGATGTAATTAAGATTACCGGCAAACCGTATTTGGCAGCAAATCGTTCTTATACTATTATTCCGGATCAGATTGAAGCAGGTACCTATATGATTATGGCTGCGATGACTAATGGAGACTTAACTTGTACAAATTTAATTCCTAAACATATGGAACCCTTAACCGCAAAGTTAATTGAAATGGGTGCTATCGTTCAGGAGGGTGCGGATTCGATTCGAGTTATGCTGATGCCGGGTGAGAAGTTGAAAGCGGTCAGCTTTAAGACGATGCCTTATCCCGGTTTCCCGACCGATTTACAACCGCAAACTACAACATTATTGACTGTTGCTAACGGTACCGGCCGAATGATTGAAAGCGTGTGGGAAAATCGTTTTCAATATATCAAAGAGTTGCAAGCAATGGGTGCCAACATTGTGACTACCGGTAGATTAGCAGTAGTTCAAGGTGGAGAACTTCAGGGAACAACCGTTTTTGCCAGAGATTTGCGAGCAGGTGCAGCAATGGTTACTGCCGGTTTAGGAGCAGAAGGAGAAACAAAAGTAACCAATGTCTATGCGATTGAACGAGGTTATGAAAATTTTGTAGGAAAACTTCTAGCAGTTGGTGCAGACATCAGAGAAGAATAAGTTTTAGGTAAATTAGAAAATATGATAGGTTCTGTAGCATTAAGATCGGGTAGTTCCGGGAATTGTACCCTGATCCGCAACGGAAAAACCAGATTAATTGTCGATTGCGGTATTAACGGAAAAACATTCACCAACGCTTTAGCTTCTGCCGGTGAATCACCTTTGGATATTGACGGTATTCTAATTACCCATGAACATAGCGATCATATATCAGGTTTGGGTGTGATTTTACGGAAATATAAAATTCCGTTGTACATTACACAAAAAACCTTGGAACTGATTTTAGATAACATAGGTAAATTTGATTATAATTTAATCAATATTATTCGACCGGAAGACAAGTTTTTGATCAAAGATCAACTAGTGACATCTTTTCAAGTGCCGCATGATGCGGCTGAAACTCTAGCTTATCGTTTTGAAACCTCTCGAGGCGATATTACCGTATGTACCGATATCGGTTCAATCAGTCAATCAATTTTAAATCAACTTATTGACTCTCGTTTGATTATTTTAGAATCAAATTATGATGCACAATTATTAAAAAGCGGACCATATCCTCGGGTTTTAAAAGATAGAATAAGTAATGGACATGGTCATTTATCGAATGATGAATGTGGTGATGCACTTTGTTATTTAGTGAAAACCGGAACAGAGCAAATTGTTTTGGCTCATTTGAGTAAAGAAAATAATCATCCTTCAATTGCCGAATTGACTGCAATTCAGAGTCTGAATGTTGTCGGTGCAGTAAAGGATAAAGATTATGTTCTGCAGATTGCTAAACGTTACTCAAATTCAGACTGGATGCAGATATAAATGAATCAATGGATAATTGTTGCCGGTTTGGGCAATCCCGGACTAAAATATTCAAGAACATATCACAATTGTGGTTTTATGGTATTGGAGATCTTGTCTCAACGCCATAACTTTTCACTGAGAAAAATTAAATTCAAAGCTCTGACAGCGGAAATAAATTTTTTCGGAAAAAAGGTTTTATTTATGCAGCCATCTACTTATATGAATCGAAGTGGCGAGAGTATCCGTGAAGCAGTCGATTTTTATAAAATTCCCTTGGCAAATCTTTTAGTCATTTATGATGATATAGATATTGAAATCGGTAAAATTAGAATTCGACCTTGGGGTAGTGCTGGTTCACATAATGGAATGCGTTCAATAATTCAGCATTTAGATTCGGATCAATTTCCGCGAATTAGAGTAGGAATTGGTCCTCAACCGGAAAATATCGATATTATTCAACATGTAATGAGCAATGTGCCGACTGATCAGCAGAAGATTTTATTTGATGCCTTGCATAAAGCGGCAGATGCTGTGGAATTAATACTAAAAGATGATCTTGATCTGGCAATGAATCGCTTAAATGGAATTTGATTTTCTAAACTTCTAGAACATAGAGAACAGCAGATTGGAGTTTATTAATTGTCCCAGATAATGACACGATCGGAAATATCGGAGATTATCTTCCGTAAACTTGAGCAGGATAATAATGTTAAAAAGATTCTCCGCAATCAAAATAAAAAATCATTTCAAATAGTTGGTTTGAACGAGTCTGCTCAAGCAGCTTTATTAGGTTTGCTTTGTCAAAAACAAGCTGCATTATTGATTGTGTCCGATCAGTTAAGAGCAAATGTTTTGCTGGAGAATTGGCAAGCTTTGAGTGATTTACCGGCATATGTCTTACCTGCCAGAGAATTGGTATTTACCGATGTGTTGGCCTCAAGTCGTGAAACTGAATTACAAAGATGTGTAATTTTGCATCAATGGCTATGTGGCGAACCGTGTTTATTAATTGCTGTTGCTTCAGCGATGACTGATTGGTATCCGACTGCAAAGTATTTTCAAGAGAATAGTTTAATTTTTTCATATGGTGAAATATACGATTTTTTAGATGTTCAAACCAAATTGGAAAAAACAGGTTATGAAAAAGTCGGACAAGTTGAGTCAGCAGGACAATTTGCTGTGCGCGGGGATTTGCTGGATATAGGAATATCGATTCCCGGTTATCCTGAGGAAGTTCAATGTATTCGTCTTTCGTTTTTTGATAATGAATTGGAAGACTTGCGAGAATTTGATCCCGATAGCCAACGTTCAACCAGAAATTTGACAAAGGCACATATACCGCCTGCCCGGGAATGGCTTTTAGTTCCCGAACAAGTTGCAAATTTATCCGAGAAGATAAAACAAGCATCGGAACATCAAATGGCAATAGCTTATCGCCAGGGGGCGGATCGTGATTTGGGTGAAGCCTTTGTCCGCTTAGGTAAACATGATGCAGAACGCGTAGAGCAAGGCATCCATTTTCCGGCTTTAGATCGTTGGTTCTTTTTATTGGATACGGAAAAAACCACTTTGTTGAAATTGGCAAAATCCGAACAGAAGTTAATTGCTGTAGATGAAATCAGTCAAATTCAAAAAAGGCTTGATGCAAGCCAAGTTGATTTGCATCAACGACTCAGTTCTCATTTAGAGAAAGCTCAGGTTGTTAAAGGTACTGAGAAAATCAAATTGACTTCGTCTGATGCCTGGCAAGGTATTAGCGGTTGCGGAGTTATAAGCTTTGCTCAAATTGCCTCTTCCGGCAATGGAATTTCCGGATCGGAAAAAATTTCTTTTTTGACTAAACCAAGTGATAGTTATCGTTTGAGAGAAAGTGCTCTACTTGATGATTTGCAGCATTGGAATAAAATTCAGGCTACGGTAATTATTTTTGCAGGAAGTGAAATCGGGGTACAACGTCTGGACTCATTGGCTAAAGAACATGGGTTAGATTTTTATATTATTCAAGATAGCTTAGGAAAAGGTTTTATTTGGCAAGCAATCGGTTTAAATATATTGGGTACGCATGATATATTCGGTGCAGAAAAGAAGCGTCAGCGTAGAAGAAAACAAGGCATAGCGATTGATTTTTTGTCCGATTTGAAACCGGGTGAATATGTAGTCCATGAAAATCATGGCATCGGTATTTATAACGGATTGAAAACTTTGGAAACCAGCGGAACAAGAAGTGAATATTTACACATTTCTTATGCCGGAACTGATCAGCTTTATATATCAGTTGAACAATTGGATCAGATTCAAAAATATGTTTCAGCTGGCGGCGGTAAACCGAAATTGTCCAAGCTGGATGGACAAAATTGGAATAACCTCAAAAACCGGGCGAGAGATTCGATAAAAAAACTGGCAGTAGATTTGATTGCTCTACATGCTGAAAGAATGCAGATTAAAGGGCATAATTTCGGACCGGATACGGTTTGGCAGGCACAATTTGAAGAAGGATTTCCTTACACAGAAACTGAAGATCAAATTACTGCAATTGATGAAGTCAAAGCAGATATGGAATCCGATATAGTGATGGATCGTCTTTTATGTGGTGATGTAGGTTTCGGCAAGACGGAAATCGCTTTTAGAGCAATGTTTAAGGCTGCTCTTGATAGCAAACAGGCAGTAATGTTGGTTCCGACTACGGTTTTGGCACAACAACATTATGATAATTTTGTTGAGCGAATTAATAATTTCCCGATCAATGTCAAAATGTTGAGTCGTTTTGTCTCGGCAAAAGAACGCAACAAAACTCTGCGTGGTTTGGAAAAGGGAGAAGTGGATATCGTAATTGGTACGCATCGTGTTTTGTCGCAAGATGTTAAATTTGCAAATTTGGGTCTTTTGGTTATTGATGAAGAGCAACGTTTCGGTGTTAACCACAAAGAGAGCTTAAAAGCATATTTTCCCCAAGTTGATGTGTTATCAATGACTGCAACTCCGATACCTCGTACTCTTCATATGTCAATCTCCGGCATCAGAGATATTTCATTCCTTGAAAATGGTCCGTCTGATCGTAAATCGGTTCAAACTTATGTAATGGAATTTGATCAGGATGTAATAGAAGAGGCTATATTACGCGAAATTTCACGTGGTGGTCAGGTTTTTTATTTGTATAATTATACAAATAAAATCGATGAAAAATCTCAAAAATTACGTGAGGCTTTGCCCGGTTTAAAGATTGACTATGGACATGGTCAAATGAATGAACGTCAACTTGAAACAGTAGTTGAAAATTTTTTGGCGAAGAAATTTGATGTTTTTGTTTGTACGACCATTATTGAATCGGGCTTGGATATGCCGAATGTCAATACGATTATTGTGGAAGATGCTGACCGTTTAGGTTTGGCTCAACTCTATCAGATTAGAGGCAGAGTCGGGCGTTCGGAACGTCAAGCCTATGCATATATTACTTATAATCCAAATCATATTTTGAATGAAGATGCGACTAAACGCTTAATGGCAATCAGAGATTTTACCGAGATAGGTTCAGGGTTTAAAATAGCTTTGCGGGATTTAGAAGTTCGTGGTGCAGGAAATCTTTTAGGTGCCGAACAACATGGTCATATGGAGGCGATCGGTTATGAACTCTACTGTAAAATGTTGGCGGAAAATGTACGTGAACTCAGAGGTGAGCCTGAAATTGATCAAGTCAAATTTGCCCGGATAGAATTGTCAATAAATGCCGGAATACCTGAATCTTATATAACTTCCGAAGGTCAAAGACTTGATTTTTATTTAAGAATATCTCATATAAAACGACTAGAAGATTACCAGGATATAATTGATGAATTGCTGGATCGATATGGAAATTTGCCACAAGAAGTGATTAATTTATGTGATGTAGCACTGATTAGGTCGCTTGGAGGTAGTTTAGGTATAGAAAGAATTACTATGCTACGGGAAGATTTGCTATTTTATTTTTCTGCGGATAAATTTGATCCGCAAAAAATGGTAAAATTATTAGATAATCCCGGAACAAATGGTAAGTTATTATTAAATGCAGGAGCAAAACCGTATCTAATGCTAAGAAAATCCGCTGTAAATAAGAAACAACTCCTTAAACAAATTCTCAAAATTTTACTTGTACAATAATTAAACAAAATAGTTTATAATAATTTAGCATTGCATTTAATTTAATGTTTTTTATGTTTATTATTGGATGAATAATTTGTCTAATGTCTAATAATTAAGTTAAAAGAAATTAAGTATATATAGTTGATTGAGGAAAAGGATTTTAAGTTCTGAAGACTTATGAAAGTTTTTTCATGAGCCTAAAAATATTTGTAGATTGAGGTAAGTGTATGCAAATTAAACAATTAGAAGCACTTGTTAATGTTATCGATTTCGGAAGCTTCAGTAAAGCCGCAGAAGCGACTTATTTGTCTCAGCCGACTATCAGTTCACATATTAGAACTTTAGAAAGAGAAGTCGGGACCAAACTGGTAATAAGATCAACTAAGGAGATTTACCCATCTCATGCAGGAAAAGTGTTATATGGGTATGCCAAGGAAATTCTCAAACTAAGAGAAAGAGCGTTGCTAGAGCTCAAACATGAGACATCAAGTATCACGGGAACTTTGCAAATCGGAGTTACTGAATTTTCGTCTGAATGTTTTTTGCCGGAATTCATTAGTAAGTTTTCTAAAAAGCATGAAGAATTAACATTTAAAATTACCAATTATTCCAACGATGATATCTTGGAGATGATTTTGGATGACGGTATTGAAATTGGCATTTCAGAATCCAATATTGAAAAAAGGAATATTACCTTGGAACCGATTGCTGATGTTAAATATGTGTTCATCACACCGGAAAACAACAACTATATCAGAATGCAAGAAGAAGAAACCGGATTGGTTGAGCTTTTAAAGAATTCCCGTTTCATCCTTTCAAAAGCCGGCTCTGTTTTATATCAAAACTTAATGCGTTACATTGCAAGTATCGGCTTAGACAGGCGTGACCTGAATATTATTGCTTCAATGCAAAACGTTCGAGGTATTATTGAAGCTGTAAGAAATGGTCTTGGCATTTCCTTAGTACCTGACCAATATATAACCGAACAAGACGGATTGTTGATTTTTGGCGAAAATACCGATAGTAAATACTTAAATCGCAATTTATATTTGGCATACCATAGTAACAAGCCCTTATCACCTGCAGCTGAAGTTTTTGCCCAAGAATTAAAAAGAGAATATATTACAGATTAATCTTGTCCGTAAGCTAATATTTAATGTTTTAGGATTTAAGGTAAAACGTTCATAATTATCAGCAATCTTGATCAGATTTAGCTGTGCTAATTAAACAAAAAAGTGCAGAATTGTAACGCCTAATCCGACTTGCTTTAACCAACTATGTTAAAATGCTACTATACATTTAGTGAAGAAGAGTTAATAAGTAATGCAAGCAACATTAAGCATAACAATAACAATTAATATTAAAAATTTATAAGGAGATTATTTATGATTACAAGAAAGATTTTTCGTTCAATTGATGAACTACAATTAATCCAATATTATGCAACTCTTTCCAAAGATGACGTTGGCTTTCACTCAGAAGACGGTAAGATAATTGTTGATGCAAAAAGTTTTATTGGCTTATTTGGTCTTGATTTTGCTAAGCCAATTTTGGTAGTCAGCGAAGATCTAGATTTTCATAAGAAAATTGAAAATATAGGAGAAACTGTTGAAGAATAATTTCTTGCAACAAAAAATAATTCGATATAGCGCGATTATCATTGTAATTGTAATTCTAATCGGATTAGTCGTACACTCTACGAATAAAACAGATCCAATTGTAGATAATATAGTTGGGTCTGTTGCTATTTCAAAGGATAAAGCAAACCTAGCTGATTTTGATGGCAAAGCGGATGCTGAATCTGATACCAATGCTGATTTTAACTCGCTTGAATCCGACAAAACCGATTCGATTGGAACCGACAATGTCACGGAAAACAGTGAAATTGAAATTGAATCCGAACCTATTATAGACCCGGTCCCTTATTTTGATAGCGGTGGTCAGTACAAAGCCACAGATCCGGAAGAAATAGAATTACTTAAACAATACCCGGATGTAGTGGATATGGAATTCAAAGGTGGTACTTATAAATACAATCCTCTAGAGCAATGGCGCTATGATAAAATCATGAAAAAACATGATGAGTTACCGGTACATTTGCAAAAATTACTCGTGAAGAGACCACAATCGGTACATTTTGTCTATAAATATTTTGATTATATAGAAAATCCACAAAATTATGATCCAGATGCAAAATCCAACAAAGTTGATTTTGCTAAAGCAAAATCAAAGAGTAAGTATCCTTATTATTCAAATTGGGATTGCACTTGGGGCTATTTAGACTACAGCATGGGAGACCTGGTAACTTCGGGTTGCGGACCGGTAAATTTTGCGATGCTTGTTGCAGGCATGAATCAAGATGAAACCATGACACCGACCAAAGCACGTAATTTCGCACGTGAAAACGGTTATGAAGCTGCTAACGGCAAAGGTACACTATGGTCTTTATTCACGAAAGGTGTCAATGATTTCGGCATAAAGTCTGAAATTTTAAATATTCATAAACCGGAACAGATTGTGCAAGCCCTTCAAGATGGTAAGCCGGTTATTCTAATGGTTAATCATCCTCAATTTACCAGTGTTGGACATTTTATTCTGCTATATGATATCAAAGATGGTATGGTTAAACTTCAAGACAGCAATAGCATTAGTAATACCAACAAAATGTGGAAATTGTCGGAATTGCTGCAGTATACAGATACTGCTTGGAGTTTCCATAAATAGTTCAACCAAATAATTCACGAATAATATTGTTCACAACCCGTAACTTAAACGGCCAAAACATTCGTAACATTTTGCATCTATTTTTGATTAGGTTTGTTAATTTATTTATGCCATATTAAAATACATTTCAATTGATAAATAATAAACTTTAGAATAAATTTCGGCTAACTTTAATTAGATGGTTTGATTCATATCCAGATTTTTACTAACATTAATTTGTTTTAATCTGGACTCAAACTAATTTGATTTTTACTTGAATTTAATTTTAGATTCATTAGATCATGTATAAAAAATTGCAATTGATTTAAATCGAAATTTTAGCGAGGTACACAAAATGAATGGACAAAAAATATATGATGTAGCGATAATAGGTGCGGGACCAGCCGGTTTGGCTGCCGGAATTTATGCGGGTAGAGCGGGTTTATCTAATATTATTATTGAACAAGCGCTAGACGGCGGGCAAATTGCTAATACGAGTATTATAGAAAATTATCCCGGACAAAATCCGGACGGTGAATCCGGTACAAGTTTAATTGAACGTTTTAGCAAGCAAGCAGAATTGTTCGGTAGTGAAAGAGCCCAAGATATCGTTCAAGAAGTGGATTTAAATTCTACTGTCAAGAATGTCAAAGGTATGATGCAAACGTATCAAGCACGCAGTTTGATTATTGCAACCGGTTCAAGTCCACGCAAGGGTGGTTTTGAAGGTGAAGCTGAATTTACCGGACGCGGAGTTTCCTACTGTGCGACCTGTGACGGCAACTTCTTTAAAGGTTTAGAAATCTTTGTGATAGGAGGCGGTGAAGCTGCGGTTGAAGAAGCGATTTATTTAACCAAGCTTGCACGTAAAGTTACAATTATTCATAGACGTGATCGTTTGCGTGCAGTTGAATCCGTTCAAGAAAGAGCCAAGAATACGCCGCGCCTGGAACTGATGCTTAATACAGTGGTTGAATCGGTTTCCGGTGAAGATGCTATTGAAGAAATAACCGTACGCAATGTAGAAAATGATCAGATAACCGTGATCAAGAAAAATGAAAACGATGCATTACTCGGGTTATTTGTCTTTGTCGGTAATGTTCCTAATTCAGATCTTTTTGGCAATGAATTGGCAAAAAACAACGGATATATTATTACCGATACGGAGATGCAAACCAATATTCCGGGTGTCTTTGCAGCCGGCGACATCAGAGATAAATCTTTCCGCCAGGTAATCACCGCAGCAGCAGACGGCGCAATTGCCGCCAATTCGGTTTTACGTTATCTTTCCACATTGGACGGAACACTATATGAATAGATAATCATTTAACAATTTCTATCTCTTTTATCTCAATTGCCTTGTGCCCTGAGAGATCAGAGACATTTTGTTCTGAATCTTCAGTAATTTGCGGTGCATAAAAGTCAATTTTGACTTGGTCCCCCGGTTCGAGAAAAGCAAGTTGAGCCGATAAAGATACGGGTGCAGAGAATATTTGATTTTCATAATATTTTTCTGCTGCGCTATCTTCAGCTTTACCATTGTCCAACATGAAATAATAAAAAGTATTGCCATCAATTGTGACACTGCTGAGATCGGTAATTTTTCCTTGGAAAGAGCTGTCAACCAGTTGCTCTTCATCAGCATCCGGTTCGTTGATCAAACGATTGCTTTGGCTGATCTCATAGTTTTTCATGGCTTCTTTGATGCTGGCACCAACGCCTGTTGTTTGATAATTCTGAGCGTCAACTAAGGCATACATTTTTACCAGTTGAGCTTGATCTTTCAAAGCCATACAATAAGACGGTCTACCATTTATGTTCAATAAGATAGGCACGGTAGCGGCATAACCTTTTTCTTGTACGGCACCTTCAGCACTGCGCATTGCCGAGGATTCATCAGCAGACGGTATTGCATAAAAACTGGTTTGCTTGGTACGCAAATTAACCAATACAAAACCCAGGTTGGAATTATCTTCAGTTGAAACTGAAGTTATCCCGGTATATAAATAAACATCATCATCAATTGCCAGATAGTTATATAGATCGGTTGCGCGCAAGACACCTTTTTGACCGATAAATGAATTAAAGAATCCGCTTTGATATTTCCCGTAATAATCAATATGTTTGAGAATCAGGTCTGAAGAGTATACCCGATCGATCCAAGCGGGAATTTCACCGATTTTATGCTTTACTGTTTCACCGGTCAATGCATTGCATAAGATTACTTCTTTTACATCAAGACCGCCAAACCAGCCGATGGTCGGTTTTAGCACCGGCGCAATCCAGTATGGAATACCGTCTTCATCAATTTCCATGATCGGATCATCAATAATATCAAAGGGATATCTGAAACGCAAATGACGTTTGATATTTCTAAACAATGGTTCTGAATTTGAATATTTCATGCCGGATGGAAGATCCTGTAATTCAACACTGCTGTCAATCATGTCAACACGAATTAAGCGTGGCAAACCCTCAGAGCGATTGTTGAACCATTTGATTATATCTCCATAACGTAAAGGTGTGACTCTGACAGGTCTGCCTTGATAATTAATTTGTACATAATCCGGATCTACTTCGAATTGTGACACGAGCTCGGCAATTTCACCCATTTTTTTACTACCTAGTCTGGAAGCGGTCTGTTTATCTACGGTCGGAATATCCGTGAACTCAATTTCGGCTATATTGCCTTGAAAATCGCCTTCTTCCACAGTGAGCAATTTTGCATATTTTTTGGATCGAAAAATTTTGGCGGAAGAAAGATTCAAAATCAAAAATAATACTGCCAAAATCAGAGGAATCCAGATCAAACCGGAACCGTGTTTGAAAATATCCTTTAACGAGGTAATTTTAATTTGGATATTTTTAAAGTTTTTGAAATCGAAAGGATCTTTCGTATCTTTTTCTTGCTCGTTGTTTCCGTCATTTTTCACTTTCTTTTTAGACGGACTGATTAAAAAAGGTATGATAATTAAGATACTCAAAATGAGTAAACGAATGAAAAATCCTCTATCACGCAGATTAATCGGTGTCAGATTAAAGAACCAATAAATTAGTGTGAGGATGAATAATATAATATAATATATTGTCTTCTGTTTTTTTGACATAAGATATAAATACTCCTGTTTAGAATAAAAATTTTATATTTAAATTGCGTTGTCTATTACCCAAAATAGTATAAACTAGTTAGAGTAATCAGTCTAATAAAAAATAGCGGAGAATTTAATGACAAAACTCGTTTATTATATAACTTCATTAATCGGTAAATTGCAAAAACTAAAAGGTGGCGGAACCAGCTTTCCCGGTAAAGTTGCTTTGCGCCTGAAACCGGATATCTTAGGCGAGTTCGAGATTCCTGAACGACGTGTTTTTATCAGTGGGACAAACGGTAAAACTTCTACGGCAAACGATTTGGCAAATGTTTTTCGTCGGGCAGGTAACTCAGTTTGTCATAATGCAGCCGGAGCAAATCTCAAACAAGGTATTGTTTCATCATTATTGCAAAGTTCAAATAGCGAGTTAAGAATAAAATCTGACGTTTTAATTATTGAAATTGATGAGCTGACCATGTTAAATGTGTTCTCTGAACTGAATCCACAGCATTTGATCTTGACTAATCTGTTCACCGACCAAATTGATCGCTTTGGCGATAAATGGCAGTTGGCGAAAACCTTGAGTGTTGGATTGCCACGAGGACTGACACTTTATATTAATGGTGATGATCCGCTTTTAGTTTGGCTTGCACAGCAAATTAGTCCGAAAAAAATAGTTTATTATGGTTTGACAGCCGATTATTTAGATACTGATGCTAAAGTTAAATTTCAACCTGAAAAATGTCCTTGTTGCAATTCTGAATTAAATTACGAGCAAAGATACTATGACAGTTTGGGTAAGTTTAGTTGCGAATGTGGTTTCAAATCCCCGAACTTAGATTATATTGCGGAGAACATTGACTTGCTCGGACAAGAATTTTCAGTAAAGAATCAGATTTATCATATGGCATATCCGCAATTATATTTAACATATAATATGCTAACAGTGATAACTTATGCTCAAGAAGCGAATTTGTCCGCTGATTTAATTGCTGAAACATTATCCGATCAAAGGGAAACGGCAGGTAGATTTGAATTTTTGGACTTTAATCAACATCAAGCATGGCTAAATTTAGTGAAAAATCCGGCAGGAATTAATCAATCTCTCACTTATATTGAACAGCAATTAAATTCAGCCACGGAAAATAAGCAACAGATTAATTTATTGTTGGCATTTAACAATATGTTTGCGGATGGGCTTGATTCAAGCTGGTTGGAACAAGCAAATTTTGAATTATTGCAATCGGAAAATCTTGCAGCAATATATTTGGCGGGTTCTTTGCAAGATACGATTAGCGAGTTGTTGAAAAAGAGTGGAATACCTGAAACTAAAATTCATCTGACTCCGGAACAAGAGCAACTTGTTCAAGTAATCTCAGAAATGCAACAAAGCAATCTGCCCGGATATTTTTTAGCCAATTTTACGATGCTGGAACCGGTTAGAACGGGCATTATTAAATCCAATAAGTAAAGCAAATTTTAATTAGTTTACTAAATCAGCTTATGAGGTTGACACTGGATTTTGTTCAGCTTAAGATAAAATAGTATTATCAAATTAGGAAATATGGATAATTAATTTAGAAAATTTAATATTTTCCGAGGATAAGGGAAACAGGTGTGAAACCTGTGCGGTGCCGCCGCCGTAAATGAGAAGAAGTTTGCTATTAGTCCACTGAACAATCGGGAAGGAAGCAAACAATGATAGGTCAAAATCAACTCATGAGCCGGAAGACCTCCCCGGAAACAAAGTAACGGAACAACGTGTCATTGTGGTTACGATTTGAAAAGAGCAAATACGGGCTGTAATTCACTGGAATTACAGCTTTTTTATTGCAAAATTGCAATTAAATCTCTAGCTTGCAATAAGTAAAAGAAAATCTTTTCTTTATTTCTTTTACTACTTCTCAAACACTTCACAATAACGAACGAAAAGAGCAAATTTTTCAAGTAAAAAGAAAGGATTTAAAATGCAATTCAAAAAATCAAAAGTTATAGCATTTATGCTGATATTAATTATGGTGTTTTCGTTTATACCTAATAAGTTGAGTTTAGCAGAAACTGGAAATGTTCCGGCTAAAGAATCAAACAGTACTCAAACTGACGAATTAGAAATAAATGAAGTATCAGAAACAGTTGAAACAAATGATGAAATTACTGAATCATTCAGTACACCTGATTCATCTTCGCAATCAGTCGAGAAAACAGATGAATCTTCGCAATCAGCCGAGGAAGTGGATGAATCTTCGCAATCAGCCGAGGAAGTGGATGAATCTTCGCAATCAGCCGAGGAAGTGGATGAATCTTCGCAATCAGGTGAGAAGGTCGATGAACCTTCGCAATTAGGCGAAGAGGTAGGCGAATCTTCGGAATCAGCTACTATGACAAGTGAATCCTCAGAATCGGGCAAGACTACGGATCAATCTTCAGAAAAAATGGCTAAGTCGCAGATTCAGGCTGACGATATTGTTGAAGAGAAAAATGCTGATCAAACAAATCAAGATGATCCTTCAGTTGAGCAAAAAAATGCTGTTCAAGCAATGGGTGAAGCTCCAAAAGCTAATCCGGACAAAATCACAGCGACTTTAATTGTTGAAGGTTCAAAAATTCTTGAAACAAAAGCTGATCAAGATAATGCTCATGAAGAGTGGTATAAATCAACCGAAACGATTGCCCCAAATACAACGATAGTGGATTTTGTTAATGATACTTTAGAAAATGCGGAAATAGAGATAGATTTAGTGATGTTTGGCAATTGGTTACATTCAATTGAAGTATCAGGTAAACCGATCAATATCAGCGGGGAAACAAACGGTCCCTCTTCATCATGGATGTGGTATGTCAAACCTCAAGATGCAACAGATTATGAAATGGTAAGTAGTCTTGAACCAAAAGAGGATGTAGATCCGAAAGATGATCCGGCATATGTCAAAGCGGATGATACAGTTAAACTGAAATTTATCAATGATCCGCGTTATCCATTTAATATTACGGAACAAAATCCTGAAACACCGATAGAATTAAAAGATGATACGGATGTTGTTGGCTGGACAGGTTATAGAGGCGACAAACAAAACAAAACTCCGGTACGTAAGGTCTCAGAGATTCCTGAACCGACTCGAGAGTTAATCTGGGAAACAGTGGTTGAAGAAAAAAATGAATGGGGTTTTCCGGCAACGATTTCCGATTTGTTAAACATAAACGGTAAAACTTATTATGCCGCGGGTGATAAATTATTCTGCCTAAACTCCGAAGGGCAGCTTGTAAATACGCTTAAACTTGACGGCAGTATAGAATTTTTTTCCAGATTGATATACAGTAACGGATTGATAATTGTTCCACTGGAAGGTGGTGCAGTACAGGCGATTGATGCTGATGGAATGTTTAGCAGGTGGACAGCAAGCAGTATTGATCAAATGGAAAAATGGGTTCCGGGAGAAAAACCGGAAGATGACTGGACCAGAGAATATTATAAAGTACAAAATCTCGGCACACCATTTGTTGTCGGTGAGATTGTATATGTACCGATTACCGCAATCCAGGGTTTGGATACGGCAGGTGGAATTCTGCGAGCAATCAATCTGAAAACCGGTAAAACTGAGTGGCAATATCAGGATTATGAAGCAGGATATTATTGGGGAGGTGCAACCGAAGTCGGTGGATATCTGATTATCGGCAATGATTCCGGTACTTTGAGAGCACTGGATAAGAATGGTGAATCGCAGGCAACCCATTCGGTTGGAGGACAAATTCGTTCAACTATTGTTGCAGATGGCAATAATTTATATTTCACTACTAAAGACGGCAGATTCCATAGTATAGTTTTTGATCCTGCAACCAAAGAATTTTCTAATCATCAGACAGTACAATTTGCCGTTGGCGGTACATCGACTCCGACAATTTACGAAGGAAAAGCCTATGTTGGTGGTGTCGGCGGAGATGGTGGTTGGGAAGCTCCCGGGGTTTTTGCCGTAATTAATTTGGCCGATATGAAAATTGAATTCAAGACTGAAGATATAAGCGGTGAAGTGAAAAGTGCACCCTTAATTCTTTGTGATGATTCCGGTAAAACATATGTATATTTTACGGGTAATTCACCTCAAGGTTTGCTCTATGTATATCATGCGGGAAAAGTTGAAATAGCATATCTGCCAACCCTTGATCAGGCCAATTACACTATGGCAACGCCGATTGTTGATCAAGACGGAAATATTTTCTATACGACAGATGCCGGTGTGGTTATTTCATTGAAAAGCGAGAAATTGGATATTAATTATGAATTACACATCAACACGGACGGTAAACCTCAAGCAATAAGTAGTATTACTTTAAAAGAAATTGATGAGATTGGTTTATTGAAACATTCGTTGTTAAAAATCATAGATAACACACAAAACATCTCAGCATTATATGGTGATATTATTACTGCGAAAATTGGCAATGCAGATTACTTTACATTCCACACAATATTTGAGGGAGATATTACAGGTGATCCTTGGGTACAGCTCGATCTGGAAATAGATCAAGAATCGATGCCTTTAGCGGAAGACGAAGAATATAAGTTATATAAATTGGTTGGAAACAGTTTGCAGGAAATTGAATTAAATCAAGCCGGTTCAATTAATAACCATAATAATTTTAATGTTGCGCCACAAGGCAGAACAATGATGATTGCCCCGGTTTTCTTAACGAAATTAGCTGGTCAGTTGCTACCTGCGAATCAATCTAATTTAAACAATCTGATTTCTTTCCGTCAAAAATTGAAAGATAATAACACATATTTATTAACAACTGTCAAAGTCAAAATATCTGACCCGCTTAAGACCGAACCGAGTGCAACACAATCGGGTCTTGATAAACCGAAATCCGATGCAAAAGTTGATTCAAAGCAAGATATCAAACAGATCAGCAAAACTGGTGAACGGAACTTGATTCTCCCGAGTGCTTTGTTGATGGTAGTTGTTATAAGTTTATTATTAATTCGTAAAAAGAAAACACATGAAGATGGATCATGTGATGTTTAATTTGTTTAAGTCGTGATCCAACCAGCAACATTTTTGTTTAACAATTACGGAAATCATTAGTAAATTAAATAATAATTATTAAAGCCATCTTGAATAAATTATTGGATTTTACTCAGGATGGTTTTTAAAAAGGCATTTTGCAAATAAAAATAAATTCTTATAATATGATTATTACTACAATTATGGTATTATTGAAAAAGCATAGTCAGAAACAATAATGAAATATAAATTAGAAAGCCAATTTCTATATTTGAAAAGAGGTGTATTATGCAAGAAAGTAATCAAAGTAATTATCAAAACCCGGAGGTGAACATCCAAAATCCTCAGATGCAACAACCGAATGTTGAGCAACAATTCCAACAGGAACAAGCTGTTCCTCAGATGCAACCTCAACCGGGCAATCCTTATCAAGTACAACCATATCAAAATCAACCCTACCAAGGACAACCATATCAAGGTCAGCCCTACCAAGGTCAACCATATCAAGGGCAGCCATACCAAGGACAGCCTTTTTATCCGCCAATGTATGGAGTCCCTAGAGGACCAAATCCAAGTGGTCAAATTTTCGGTAAATTGTTCTCGGCCAATCCTTCAGATGCATTTAAAGTGAAACAAAACGGTTTAAGTATATCTTTATTTGTGATTCTACCAATCTTATTCAATTCTTTTGCAGCCGGGGGGAGTATACAAACACTGTTTGGACCTATAATAAAACAGGCATCCTACTACTCTGACCCTTTTTCAGGCTACTCCGATCCTTTTTCAGGTGGGGGAGGCTTTGGAATAAGTTTTGTTAAAGCCTTATTTTTAAGTATGTTGTTTTTCTTGGTAATAGAAGGACTGAAACTGTGTTATGGCGTGCTTATACAAGGAAATCAAGTTGGCGGTAAAGACAAAGTAATTGCTACTTTAGAAGTGATGTCTGTTTCCAGCATAATACCTTTGTTTTTCAGTCTGTTGGCTTTTATGTTCTCTTGGTTCTGGCATTTAGGTTTCGTTGTCTGTATGTATGTTGGTTTTGTTTCACACATTGTGTTTTTTATTGGTGGAATGAAAGTTAAAACAAATTATGATAAAAGAGGCAATAATCTCTTTCTTCAGGTAGCTTTGGTTTTCCTTGCTTATGTCATGCTGGCACTTTCCATTAATTATTCTCCGATGCTTCTGTTTCCTATAGGAAACAATTTTCTAGGAGGATTAGGAGGATTCTGATATATGTTACTTGCCTCTGCCTTTTTAGGCAGAGGTTTCGTATTAATAGATTTATTAATGTCCGAGGATGCTCTGGATAAATTGAAATTCCTTGATTTTAATTATTCTTAGACTATAATGAGTTCATAATTTGCTCCGATGGTCTAATGGATAAGACAGCAGTTTCCGGAGCTGCTGATACGGGTTCAATTCCTGTTCGGAGCACCATTCATGTTAAAGTCGAATTGCTTTGGTTCGGCTTTATTTTTTTGTTTTAAACGATTAAACAACGCTAAAATAAATATGGTTTATTATTCAGATTAACGAACATTGATGCTGACAAATAAATGACGAATTGAGGGGTCTGCCGGTGATTTGTTATGGGATAGTAAATTATTCAGCTTGCCGCTGCATCTCATAGTTGCCAAGGCTTTACAACAAGCTTTTTTACTGATAGAATAAGTTGCTGTATTTCTGAACGATTGGATTTTATGATATTTTTTATACTAATAGTTCAAAAATATAAGTTAAAAATAAATGAAAGGAGGAAAATAGATGCCTACATTTAACCAGCTGGTCAAAAAAGGTCGCTCAACCAAAAAAGACAAGTCGGATTCACCGGCTTTGGGTTATGGAATGAACTCATTGCGTGGTCGTGCTTCGAGATATAATTCACCGCAAAAACGCGGAGTTTGTACTTCGGTCAAAACAACCACACCGAAAAAACCGAATTCGGCATTGCGTAAAGTTGCCAGAGTACGTCTAACTAATCAGATGGAAGTATCAGCGTATATTCCGGGGATTGGTCACAACCTACAAGAACATAGTGTTGTTTTAATTCGTGGTGGTCGTGTTAAGGATTTACCGGGTGTTCGTTATCACGTAATTCGTGGAACATTGGATACAGCAGGTGTAACAGATCGCAAACAGGGTCGCTCAAAATATGGAGCGAAGAGACCAAGATCCGTCACATAATCTGACGGAATCGATCGGTTGGACAATTTATGTCGCAGAAGGCCGCTATTTTTCCTTATGAAATATCAGGGCCGTTCTGGCCTGACACGATCCAAACCGTGAGTACCTATGATTTCGGGAGTACCGTATAATCATGAAAGGAGGGAAGAAATGCCAAGAAAGGGCCATGTTCCAAAGAGAGAAATTCTACCTGATCCGCAATACCATGACTTAAAGGTCGCAAAATTAATTAATATGGTGATGTTGGACGGCAAAAAATCTTTGGCTCAAAGAATTGTTTATGGCGCATTTGATATCATCAAAGAACGTACAGAACAAGAGCCGATAGAAGTTTTTTATCAAGCTTTAGAGAATGTTATGCCTATGCTGGAAGTTAAAGCCAGACGTGTTGGCGGTTCAAACTATCAAGTTCCGATTGAAGTTAGACCTGAAAGACGCCAAACTTTAGCTTTGCGTTGGATTGTCAGCGCTGCTCGTGCACGTCATGAACGTAGTATGAATCAACGTTTAGCCAATGAAATTTTAGATGCACATAACAGCACCGGTTCAGCATTCAGAAAAAAAGAAGAAATGCATCGTATGGCAGAAGCGAATCGGGCTTTTGCTCATTACAGATGGTAATGAAAACTATTTGAAGGTATATCGTGAAATTATTAATGAAAGGAGTTTACCCGCATGCCTAGAGAATTTTCATTAGAAAATACAAGAAATATAGGCATTATGGCGCATATTGATGCCGGTAAAACTACTACGACCGAAAGAATTCTGTATTATACAGGAAGAATTCATCGTTTAGGAGAAACCCATGAGGGTGCTGCTACCATGGATTGGATGGAGCAAGAACAAGAACGTGGTATTACAATCACTTCAGCTGCAACTACAGCCCAATGGAAAAACCGGCGAATTAATATTATCGACACACCGGGACACGTTGACTTTACTGTTGAGGTGGAGCGTTCTTTACGTGTTCTGGACGGTGCTGTAACGGTATTTTGTGCTAAAAGCGGTGTTGAACCCCAAACTGAAACTGTTTGGCGTCAAGCAGATACCTATGGTGTTCCCAGAATGGCTTATATTAATAAAATGGACATTATAGGTGCTGACTTTTTCAATGTTGTAGATATGATTCGCGATCGTCTGGGTGCTAACCCGCTTCCGATTCAATTGCCGATTGGCAAAGAAGAAAATTTTACAGGGATTATAGATTTGATGACTATGAAAGCTGTAATTTACAAAAATGATGAGGGCACCGAGACTGAAGAAACAGATGTTCCTGCAGAGATGGTGGATCAGGCAAAATATTATCGTGATCAAATGATTACGGCTATTGCCGAAACAGATGATAATCTGGCAGAAAAATTCTTGCTGGAAGAAGAAATTTCGATTAAAGAATTGAAAGATGCTTTACGCAAAGCGACAATAAGCACAGAAATTGTGCCGGTTGTTTGTGGGACTTCATATAAAAATAAAGGTGTACAGTTACTTTTAGATGCAATTGTTGATTATATGCCATCTCCGTTGGATATTCCGGCGATTGACGGCATTAATCCGGTAACCGGTGAAGAAGAAAAACGTCATGCTGATGACAATGAACCTTTTTCAGCCTTAGCGTTCAAAATTATGACTGACCCGTTTGTCGGTAAATTGTGTTTCTTTAGAGTTTACTCAGGTACCATAAAGGCAGGATCATATATTTATAATTCAATTAAAGAAGAGAGAGAGCGTATCGGACGTATTCTGTTGATGCACTCTAACCATCGTGAAGAAACCGATATGGTATATTCCGGTGATATAGCAGCTGCTGTAGGTTTAAAAGATACATCTACCGGCGAAACTTTATGTGATGAAAAAAATCCGATAGTATTGGAATCCATGGATTTCCCGGAACCTGTTCTTTCAGTTGCAATTGAACCGAAATCTAAAGCTTCACAAGAGAAATTGATCACTGCTTTAGCAAAATTGTCGGAAGAAGATCCGACATTTAAGACCAAAACAGATAGTGAAACCGGACAAACACTGATTTCAGGTATGGGAGAATTACATTTAGATATTATTGTAGATCGTTTGTTCCGAGAATTTAAGGTTGAAGCTAATGTCGGCGAACCGCAGGTTGCATACAGAGAAACTATTACAAAACCGGTCGAAGCAGAAGGAAGATTTATTCGACAAACTGGAGGTCGAGGTCAATATGGGCACTGTGTTGTTCAATTTGAACCATTGCCTGCAGATCAGACATATGAATTTGTTGATAAGATTGTCGGTGGGTCAATTCCTAGAGAATATATCAGCTCAGTCGATGCAGGAATTCGCGAAGCGCTACATTCCGGTGAGATTGCCGGTTATCCTGTAGTAGGTATTAAAGCAACTTTAGTTGACGGTTCATATCACGATGTTGACTCATCTGAAATTGCTTTCAAAATTGCCGGTTCAATGGCATTGAAAGAAGCTATGCGTAAAGGCAGTTCAGTATTGTTAGAACCCATGATGAAAGTGGACGTGGTTCTGCCGGAGGAATATATGGGTGATGTTATGGGTGATTTAAGTTCACGTCGCGGACAGATTCTAGGCAATGAACCGCGCGGTAATACAGTGGTTATTTCAGCCTATGTACCATTATCCGAAATGTTCGGTTATGCAACCAATTTACGTTCCAGAACTCAAGGCCGCGGTACGTTCGTAATGCAAATTGATCATTATGAAAGAGTTCCCGCCAGTTTAACAGAGAGCTTTTTCAGCTCGTATTAATTAGCAAAACAGTTTGTTGTTTAATGAATTATTGAATAATTGCCAAAGTGCAATAAATGTGTAAAATATAAAAGAGATAATTATAAAGAAAAAAATAATGATCAGTATTATGCTGTATCAATAAGGAGGATCTTTTTAATGGCCAAAGCAATGTTTGAAAGAAACAAGCCGCATGTTAACGTAGGGACCCTAGGTCACGTTGACCATGGTAAGACAACACTTACCGCTGCGATTACTAAAGTACTTGCTATGCAAGGTGGTGCAGACTTTACAGATTATGCAAATATCGATAAAGCACCTGAAGAAAGACAACGTGGTATCACAATCAGTACATCACACGTAGAGTATGAAACAGAAAATCGTCACTACGCTCATGTAGACTGTCCGGGCCATGCTGACTATATTAAAAACATGATTACCGGTGCTGCTCAAATGGACGGTGCCATCTTAGTAGTTTCAGCTGCTGACGGTCCGATGCCGCAAACTCGTGAACACATCTTGTTAGCTCGCCAAGTTGGCGTTCCGACAATTGTTGTTTACATGAATAAAACAGACCAAGTTGATGACGAAGAATTATTAGAATTAGTTGAAATGGAAGTTCGTGAACTCTTAAGCGAATATGAGTACGATGGAGATAACACTCCTGTAGTTCGCGGTTCAGCTTTACTAGCTCTCGAAAGCACAAGTGATGACCCTAGTGCACCTGAATATGTTTCGATTCTTGAGCTGATGGAAGCAGTTGACGATTTTATACCTACACCTGAGCGTGAAACAGATTTACCATTTGCAATGCCGGTTGAAGACGTTTTTACAATTACCGGTCGTGGTACAGTTGCTACAGGGCGTATTGAGCGCGGAACAATCAAGTTACAAGCTCCGGTTGAAATTGTAGGCATGCAAGACAAACCGACCAATACAGTTGTTACAGGTATCGAAATGTTCCACAAAATGATGGATCAAGGTGAAGCCGGTGATAACGTGGGTCTTTTGTTACGTGGTGTTGATCGTGATGGTATTGAGCGTGGTCAAGTTGTTGCAGCTCCCGGTACAATCAAACCTCATACAAAATTTGTCGGACAAGTTTATGTTTTAACCAAAGAAGAGGGTGGTCGTCATAAGCCATTCTTCTCAGGATATCGTCCACAATTTTATTTCCGTACAACAGACGTTACCGGTATTGCACACTTACCTGAAGGAACAGAAATGTGTATGCCGGGTGACCATACTTCGATGACAGTTGAATTGATCACACCAATTGCTATTGAAAAAGGTTTGAAATTTGCTATCCGTGAAGGTGGTCGTACAGTAGGCTCAGGCTCAGTTACAGACATAATTGAATAATCAAAAACCATTATCGAACAGTTATTAACTTACTCGATTAAAGAAAGAGGGTACACCATTACGGCAGTACCCTCTTTCGATTGAAAAAGTTTGAATAATGAAATTTGATTAAATGTAGCATGTTTCAGATAATAAAATCGATTGTTCATGTGTACTGATAAAAATTCAAAAACTAAAGCTCATTGCCTAAAAATCACAAACTCGGACAAGACCTCAAAGATGTGATTTTTATAATGGCAATTTCGCCAAGTTTTTGAAGAATTTTCCCAGTTAACACATTCCAAAGCGATTTTATTATCTGAGATCTTCTAAATTTAATAAAGCATGTTACAATGAAAGAACAAACGAGATATTCGGAGGGTATTTATAAATGTATTATAAACGAAAAATTGCAGACGATATTTACTATGTTGGTGAGAGTGATCGACGTTTGGAAAGATTCGAAAATATGTTTGAACTACCGAACGGTGTTGCTTATAATTCATACTTGATCGTAGATGAAAAAACCGCATTGTTGGATGGCATAGATGAAACTGTTTCTGAGAGGTATTATGAAAACATTCGCTTTGCTTTAGACGGCAGAGATTTAGATTATTTGATTGTCAATCATGTAGAACCTGACCATTGTAGCAGTATTAATAATGTTTTAAGAGAATATCCGAAAGCGATTATGGTTATTACTCAAAAAGGCTTGCAATTCATGGAACAATTTTACAATCTCGATTATCAGGATCGGGTCATGATTGTGAATGAAGGTGACCAATTGGACTTAGGTAAACATCAATTGGAGTTTATCATGGCACCAAATGTACATTGGCCGGAAGTTATGGTGGCCTATGATCATACCGATAAAGTTTTATTCAGTGCTGATGCTTTTGGTTCTTTTGGAGCGATTGAAGGGCATTTGTTTGCCGATCAAGTAAATTTTGAACGTGATTGGCTTGCTGAAGCCCGTCGCTATTATATCAATATTGTAGGACGTCAAGGTGCCTCCGTGATGCGACTTTTCAAAAAGTTGGAAGACAAAGATATCAACTTAATTGCACCGTTGCATGGTCTTGTTTTTAGAACTCCGGATATGATCTCGATGATTCTGGACAAATACACGAAATGGGCTACATATGAACCGGAAGAGCAAGGTGTTGTGTTAGTTGTTGCTTCCATGTATGGTGATTCACAAAATATGAATGATATCTTGGCAGCGATGTTGGCAGATCGTGGAGTTAAGAATATTCGTGTTTACGACATTTCCAAAACTCCTCCGTCCGGAATCATTGCGGATTTGTTCCGATTCTCTAATGCAATCTTCACTTGTCTAACTTATAACACTTTATTATATCCCGGAATGGACGCTTTAATGCGTGAACTGTCTATGCTCAATTATTCTAACCGCAAAATATCATATTTAGAAAATCAAAGTTGGGGTGGTAGAGCATTGGCAATAGCCCAAGAAATATTCAGTAAATGTAAAAATCTGGAAGTCATAGGTGAGCCATTCAAAATCAAAAGTTCGGTTGCACCGGAACAAATTGATGACTTGATGAAACTGGCAGATGAAATTGCGGCATCAATGAAAAAATAATGCTTTACGAATATCA
>JAAYNE010000053.1 GCA_012521015.1 Clostridiaceae bacterium
ATAAACTGTGCTAATTTCTCATACACAGACTTTCGTTTTCTGTGTTCGATTGGGAGGTGACACAAGTGAGAACGGCAAAACATATTATAGATACAGTAGATAAATTGGTAAAGAAATACCATACAAGTGATCCTTATGAGTTATGTAAACTATTGGGAATTAAGATTCATTACTACGACTTGGAAAAGAAATTAAAAGGATTCTTTTTTTACCAATCCCGACAGAAAAATATAGTTATAGACAGTAATGTAAATGAAATTCTTGAGCGTATTCTGGTTGCTCACGAATTAGGTCATGCAATATTACATACAAAAATTGCGATGATGAAAGGTTTTCAAGAAATGGAAGTTCTGGATGGTGGTTCTCAGGAAGAAGATGAAGCTAATTTCTTTGTGGCTGAACTTCTGCTCGAAGATGAGAAAGTTTTGGAACATCTTTCTGAATACTCATTTTTTGAAACTGCCAAAATGCTTTATGTTCCGGCAGCGCTGCTGGATTATAAATTCACCTTGCTTCAAGAAAAAGGTGAAATGCTCAATCCGATGTATATTCGTAAATCCGGGTTCCTGAAAGATGACTTAGGGGACTATGATGATATACATTACGAATGATAAAAAGCTCAGACAGTGATGTATTTAAACATCCGCCGCTGAGCTTCTTTTTGTTTATCATCTACTATAAACTTCTGAATTTTATTAATTTATTAAATTAAATATTTCTAATACTGTTTTGAGAAGAAATCATTTTCAAATATTGTTCCTTAATATTTTCCGGAGATAATATCTGTATTTTCCCTTCAAAACCAAATATCCAACCAAAAAAAGTAGGACTTGCTAAAACATCAACAACCGCTTTAAATGAATACATATCATAAGCAAGCGTTATGACATTTTCTCCAAAATGATCTATTACATACTTCATTAAAGAATTGTCACACCGAAGTTCAACTGTTACTTTTTCGCCATCATACATAAAGAAAACAGATTTTGTATATTCGTCAATATCAAAATCATCAGGCAAGGCAACACTTTCTATTTTAGAAATCTTTGGACACATTGCAATTCTGTCAACTCTAAAAGTTACTATTTTTTGATGTTTATCAGAATACCCTAAAACATAATAGAAGTCCCCACTCCATACCATATAATATGGACTTATTCTATATACTTCACCTTTATTTTTTAAAATTTTCTTTTTCAATCCAGTATATTCATAATATTGAAACTCAATCTGTTTGCTAGTATTAATTGCCTCATTAATCGTATTGATTATAGAATAAATTAATTCATTAGTAGGTTTCACTCTATTTACGTTGTGGTTATTTCTCTTTAATCCTGCTGCTTGATTTATGCTTGTTAATTGCTGAATTTTATTAACCAATTCTTTACTTTTATTCGTTGTAATTACTTTAGAGGCTTCAACGGCGTCAATTAAAACTTTCAATTCGGCTGTATTAAATAATCTATTTTTCACAAAGTATTTACTTTGAGTTGAATGAATAGTAACTACATCAAGCCCAAATTCTTTTAATTCTTCAATATCATTAGCAATAGTTGTTCTATGAGCAGATATACCATATTCTTCGTGTAAAATATTAATTATTTGATTTGTAGATAATGGATTATTTTCATCGGTGCGTTCCGTTAATATTTTTTGTATATAAAGTATTCTTGATTTTTTACCACTTGCCATCCACATACCTCTTTATGATTCTTATCTATTTTCTTGCTCCATAAAACATTTCTTGATTTTTATCATCCATTAACAATCTTCTTTAATTCATTTGCAATATAATGGATTTCCTCTATCGTATTTTCTTTTCCAAAGGACACACGAATCGTTCCTACTGCATAGTCTTCATTCAAACCTATTGCTCTTAATACATGAGAAACCTGCATTGTAGAACTATTACATGCCGAACCAGTTGAAACGCTAATACCCTTCAAATCTAATCTGTGTAATAATGATTCTCCATTTTTCCCTTTAAAAGATATACTGATATTTCCAGGTAATGTATCTTGTCCTCCATTTTTTATAAAATTCAACCCATTTATACTTTTAAGAAACTCAACTTCTAAGGATTTAATGTAAGCAAAGTTTTCATCAATATGGTCACAATTATTTTTTAAAGCACAAGCCATACCAACAATGGAAGCCACATTCTCCGTACCTCCTCTAAACGAGTTTTCTTGAGAACCCCCGTCGATATAAGGTATAATATCTATTCCACTTTTAATATATAGAAAACCAATACCTTTTGGTCCATTAAATTTATGTGCTGATGCAGAAAGCAGATCGATACCTAATTCCTGTACATCTATTTTAATGTGCCCTATTGCTTGTACTGCATCTGTGTGAAATAATACACCTTTTTGATGCGCAATATTACATAACTCCTTTATAGGTTGTATACTACCAATTTCATTATTTGCATACATGATTGAAACTAATCCGGTATTGTTCGTAATATTTTTTTCTAAGTTCGATGGGTCAATTATTCCTTTACTATTAGGTCTTAAATACTTAACATTATGTTCTAATTTTTCGATAAAATTAGCACTGTTTAATACAGCTTTATGTTCTATCTCAGAAGTAATAAGATCCTTTTTTACATTATGAAGTAACACGCCTTTAATTGCCCAATTATCGCTCTCTGTTCCGCCTGAAGTAAAATAAATTTCCTCAGGTTTTGCGTTAATACATTCTGCAATTATTTTTCTTGCTTCTTTTAATGCTTTTTTAGCTGGTCTTGCGAATGAATATGGTTGAGAAGCATTGCCATACTCGTAAAGTAAGTATGGCTTCATTGCTTCAAAAGCATCATTATCCAGTTTTGTCGTTGCTGCATTGTCAGCATAAATAAACTTTTTCATACATTCATTACTCAAAAAGAGTACATCCTTCCTCTTTAAATTCTTCAATTTTATCCAGAAGCTCATCTACGGTACATCCCAAGTAATCTGCAAGGCAGTCCATGCAATAAAAGTTATAAATATCTAAGCCTAACAATTTTTTGTTTATTCCTATGGTATCTTTATCTAAATTATTTTTGCCACATATAACACAATTAATCTTCATCTCTAATATCCCCCACTGAAAAACTTGGAACATTTTTTCCTTTGAATTCAGAATCAAGAATACCAAGTTGAATTTTAATAATACCTCTCATTTTGGTTGCTGGACGCAGACAATAACGATTGAATTCTCTAATATTTACATCACTTGCAGAACGAACATTAGGAAAAAGTAATTTCAAATATGCGGTGCATATTCTCTTTACCGCTTCTGTATCTCGTGTGTCAGCATGTTCAGGTACTTCTATCAATCTATCAACAATGGCACGATAACTTGCATCATCACGTAACAAGTGCATAATCGTACAAAAATATTCTGAATTTAATGCCCAGCCTGATATTTTTAAATCATCATGCATTCTCGGAATTTCCCAACCTTTAATAAATCCATGAAATCTATCTAACAGTGCACTTTCATGAAAAGCTGTAGGTAATTCTGAAAACATACTCTTATATTCATCCATATTATCTTGGCTTATATTTCCTAATAAGATTATTCCAGAATCAGCAACTCCTTCATAATTACCAACTGTAAATACACCAGATTCCATATATCCTTTAAGAGCAGCTCTCATTTCATCTATATCAGTAAACGAAATAGTTTGTACTTCATCTAATGCTACATAGTCATTATTGCATACTAAACCTTGCGTTCTCTTACTTATATCATAGAACATCTTAGCTCTTGACATAACTCCACCGGATGAAAGCCAACCAAATTTGCTAACTCTACCAAACAAATAAGATTTACCTGTACCTTTAGGAGCAAGTTCTATTAAATTCAACCTTTTTTCAATAAATGGAAGAAGTCTGGTTAGCATTGCCAATTTTTGATGTTCATCTTCGTACCCAGCTGCATTATAATCAATAGCACCAAGCAATACGTCAATCCATTCGCTAATGGTAAATTCGCTTCTTACATCTTTATAGTAATCAAGTTCAATTGTGTATGGACAGAAATTTGTAAAACCTGTTAATTTAATTTTTCCAGGGAGTTTCAATTCTTCATCAGGTAATCTATAACCTAATTCTACAACGCCCCAAGTTTCTTTTCCATTTATCAATTCATCCTTGAACTCATCCCAAGTGTATGGTTCAATTATTGTTTCTTTATTTGTTAGACCAAAATCAGGTAAAGCAAATGTTATTTCCTGATTTTTAATGTTAATATCTACAGAAATCTTAGTAAGGATTTTCACCCTTTCGTTTTCTACAATAATTCGATTTTTAATACTAATCCATTCATCTTTGCGAGGCATATAAGTATGAATGAAATCTGTAAGTTCATCTATATCGAAGTTTCCTTCATCATCTCCAAATTTTTTTAGAAGCCAATCTCGAAGGAACGATGGTAAACTTAAAGCTGAAAAGAAATTGCTTTTTTTAAGGTCTTTATACACAACCATCTCATCAAAGCATTCTCTTAATTTTTCTTGCATGTTTTTTCCTCCTTATAGTAAATCTTTTTCTTGTGAGCTTTCTTTCTTAATTTCAAAAGACAAACCAGAAACAATCAAATTATTTGACGCAAAAACATCAAGATTATATCTTTTTGCTTTTTTCAAGTTAGGCATTTCCACAAGATACATATTATTATCTTGCTCTTTAGCTTCATAAAAATCTCCGCCATCAACTTGTACAGTTACATTTTGTAGCTTCGTGTTAGAAAACAATCTTATTGCAGCTTTCTTTCTGAAGCTCACAGTAATGATTTTTTCAATAATGGATACTTCTATATCATCGGCAAGTATGTAAATTTCTATTATGGGTACTACTACTTCTTCTAAAGTAGCTCCACCATGTACTTCAACATTAGCTTTTCTGCCTCCTTTAAAACGGTCATAGTTAGCAAGCACCCAAAAACCGTCTTCTTCAGTCGCAAATTCAGATTGTACATCCGCTTCAGTTTTCGGACAACACCTTCCAGAGTGTTCTCCTTTTGACTTCATTTCCCAAATATTTTCGGTTTCATGCAAAACAGCCAATCGGCTTGCACCATGATCCGATACCATAAAAGCTTTTTCACATTGACCTTGTCCTATTTTTAATTTGATATTATCCAAAACATTATCAATTATTTCCAATTCTCTTATCAAATGAATTGGTTGTTTTCTTTGCCTATAGTCATAATCGTTAGTACCATGATGTTTAATCTCATCCAATTCTTTGATTGAATTAACAACTATGCCTTGTGATTCAAAATCACTTATAAATTCTTTGTTTTTACTTGTTATAGTAGGTAAATTGGCACAACATACATTTATATTTGCAATCAAATCTTTTTCTTTACATTTAGCAAGTATATAAGGTAAATATTCAACCCCCATTGCATCCATAAAGTAAAGTTGAGAACCCACTTTATCAATCTCGTCAATTTTCGAAGTTCTTGGTTGCAGTAATAAATTATATTCACGAAGCGTTGCTTGTTGATTAACAAGTTCCTCCATATGTGGAAGAACCTTATTAATAACTTTACAATGTGTATACATTGAAAAATAATCATCTAAAAGTGGCAAATTGTACCTATATTCATGCAGATATGAAGATAAATCGGGGTAAACAACAGATAATATTTTTTCAATTTCTTTTTTACTCGTGTTTTGATAATACTTTTCAAGCAATGTTAGAATAAGTTCCTTTTCCTGTCTTGTATTATCAGTCAAATAATAAATTGCATTTTTTTCTTTCTGTAAAACCATTTTACAAAAATTTACAACTTCATCTATTGGATTATCAAGAGCAATCAACAACAACTTTCTTTGCAAATAAAATTGAGCAAAATCTTTATCTTCAACATTTTTTGTTAAAATACTTCTAAACACTTCTCTTATTAAAAGAGAATGTGTATTTGTATTTTGAGCTGAGAATGCTAAACAATCGTTGTTTTTTGCTCCAAAAACCTTTAGCGCAATAAAATACAGCCACTTTTTCTGTTCTGAATAATTTTTATAATTCGGAATTGCAATCTCAAGGCTCTGATGATTCCCGAATTCGTTATCACATATTTCGACAAAAGATTTTTTACCACTCATGATAGAAGCCAAATAATCCCATTGACTTTCAATGCCCATATTCTCATCAATTAAAGATAACATCGAATCTCTTTCAGCAACAATATCATAAGCTTTACTCATATCTGAAATAAAAAATGTAGATTTCGGATACATACTCTTGCGTTTATTGGTTTTTATGATTAGTTTATTTTCTGTAGTTTTTTCAATTTTTTCAACAACACTTTCAATACCAATAACAATACATCCTGTCGAAGGATTTGGAAGTTCCTTCGACATAAAAACTAATTCAGGTAATTCATCCGCTTCTCCATCAAGCAGGCATATACTACGAGATAATCTCGGATCAGAAATACCAGTAAGATGTTTTTCGCATTGATACGTCACAACAACTACATGGCTTGTAATAGTCATATTTATAATATTTGTTAGTTGTTTTTTTATTTCCTCTTCTCCAAGAAATCTCATAAACGAAGTCAATCCGACTAAAAAGCAGTTTTTCTTTTCAGTAGCAATTTCGTTTAACACCGTTTCTATACGAGGAAGCTCATCTTTATTACAAAACTCGGAAGCATTGATAACAACATTTTCTCCAACATTAAAATGAGTCAATACATTATCTAAAGCTTCACTGTTTTGAACATTAACAAGCAAAGGCTGGGCATTTTCTGATGCCAAATACTTTGTTATCTTTTTTATACAAGCATCAAATTTCATACCTTTCCTCCTAATTATCTTTTATAATAGCCATTCCTACTACCATATCATCTCTGATAAGGTCTTTTAAGTATCTCTTTACATCTGCTTCTGCCATACTGTCAATTTTTTCAATAGCCTTTTCACAGCCTCCTTGATCGTACTTCGCTTCTGCCAATTGCTTTAATTTTGTTTCAACTTCAGGCAAAGCGAACCAATCATATGGGTCTGAAGCGATTCTGCTTTCTAAATATTGTTTCACTTCATCAATATCAGTAAGCATTACAGAATAATTTTTAATAACAGACTCAACAAAAGCTTTATTACGAGCACTTTCATCATCTAATTTATTGAAGAAATTAGCATTTTCAAGGTATTTCATAGCTTTGTCAATAGAAACTTCATCTGGATGTGCTTTGTTTACAGCTCCAAAAGCAGCTCTTGCCGATTGAATTTCACTGTTACCTATCATACACAAAATCGGCATTTGATATTTTTTAGACCATTCTCTCGGTGTTTCTGTATTAGTTTTTTCTTTCCAGAACTTCTTTAATTTTGCAGATTTACTATTTCGTTTATATTCATCCACTTTACTTTCAACAAGAGTAGTATACTCGGCTTTTTCTTTTATAAATGAACCTGTCGGAATAGTGTTAAAAATCTCTTTCACTTCTTCATCTGAGAATCCCTCAAGATAAAACTCACAAACCTTCTTAAACAGTTCAATTTGATTTGCATAGAAAGTCTTGAAGTTATCAGAATTTACAACAAGTAAATCATAAAATTTCTGCTTTTGTGAATCCAAAATAACACCGGACTTTTTCACATTATAAAGGGCTTCTAAAAAGTTTCCAAAATCATCTAAATAGTTTTTTGCAGCCGGATAAGAAACTTTAATATATTGACACTTATCGCACCATTCTCTTACTGTGTTTTCAAAGCTTGTACCTTTTGAAATAACTTTATTACTTGCTTCTACTATCTTGTATTCAAGAATTACTTCTCTAATTTTTTGTTGAGCAGTTTCTACGTTCCAAACCCAATTAGCAGCTTCTGCATCAAATTTTCTTCTGAGCACATTGATATACTGACCATTATCGCCAACTACTCCCGCTAGAGTAATAAGCTCTCCATCTTCAAATTCATGCAAATAGGCATTCATTCCTTCAGTACATTTTTCTTTACTCAGCAAAGATTTTAAATCGCTTGCAATATTTTTATTATCTCTGCATAATTTGCCAATCTCGTATGCAATGTCACTATCACTTGTGCTTCCTGCACCAGTACTACTGTTATTTACTATTGCAGAATAGAGCTCAATAACTTTAACAAGAACTTCCTTGTCTGTTTGAACATTCTCTTTACCAATAATAGATTTTAAAGTCCAAATAGGGAAGTTGAACTCTTTCATTTTGTTACGAATTCTTTCCCTCGTTTGCTCAACAGAAGTACAAAGACTCTTCGATATGTTAAACGCAGTAGAAGTAGCCTCATTGAAAGATTTTTCATCTTCTGTCATTGCAACAATATACTTATCTTTATACCTAGGACTCGGTGTAATCTGATTCTTAATTACTTCATCAATCATTTCTTGAAGCTTATTTATGCTCAATACATCATTTGAGAGTCCATCACTCCAACTATAAGAACCATCTACATATTCTTTAAGCACAAATCCTAAAATGAAAGCTGATATATTGCATGGCATAAAACCAAATGGTGCAACTTTTAATTCATCATAAATTCTGGCAATAGAAATACGACCACCGTTCTCAAAAGATTCTTTTATTAAATCTTCTACATGCTTCTTTATTTTTGAAATCAAAAGATGTGGTTTATCTATCCAATACTTACCATCATAATTCCAAACTTCTTCTAAAGCATTTTCAATCTTAGTAGCTGGATTTGTCGATCTAAACGATCCCTTAACTTCTTGTTTAATACCACATTCAACTCCTGATTTTAATGAATTTGGCATATACATATTGTCAATAAAAGAATAGGTTCCTTCTAAACAATTTTTATATTTATTTTTGTTAATATCTGAAAGAGCAGTGTATAACATTTCGATTGTAATAGCTCTCTCACCGTCTTGCTTCTCAGATGTATAAACGATAAATTCGCCTCCGGATACACGACTCTTCCATTTTTTTAATGCTTCTTTTGCATTTATTTCATACTGTCTTGCCAAGTTATTATCTTTTCCAGAATGATACATCGCTTGAGCCATATTTTCGCAATATTGGTCATACCCATCTTTTCCAAGTGGTGTAGTAGAGGCATCGATAAATATCATTTTATAGCTTCCATCTTTTAAGGCTTCTTTTATTTTTTTACCAATAACTACACTTTCGCTATCATCTTTTGCAAACGAAACAATAGCCACAATTTTATCCTCATATTTACTTTCCTGATTGCGAACCAGCTTAATTGTTGAATCAAAATCAGAAGCCGATACATATTTTAGTTCATAACGAAGTTTTAAAGCTCCACCTAATGTAACAGAGTCATACACTTCACCCTCGTTTATTAAAGTGGTCGTGGATTTCTTCTTAACTTCATCTTTAAATTTATCAATTGCCGCCATATCTCCTGCATTTACTAAAGCAGAATATTGTGTCTTACCACCACCAAGTGGCTTTTTGTAAAGGATTTCATCACGAACAAGTTTTTCAGCACATCTTCCCGCTGCTCCGTTATCCAAATCAGAACCTTCAAATACGTTATTTACGTTTTTCTCATTAGGAATAAACAGTTCAACTGAATCTCCAACCTTTTGAGATATTGCTTGTAAAAGAAGAATTGTTTTTAATACTCTTTTTTCTTCATCAAGCAACTGTTTTGTTACTGCACGAGAATAGCAATCTAAAATCGAACGAATATCATGAGAAAGATATTCTTTACCTTTGTCATAGAAAAATTCCCACAACATATCAACTGTAAGTAACGGATTTTCATCATCCGGACCATAGTTATCTATAAACCATTGGAAACCTTTTATCTCATCACCTCTATCGTTTTTTATAAAATCAAACATACTACGCTGATTCGAATCAAACGCAGAAGAAATATGTTTAAGGAGTAGTGCTGTATACGGATGAATTGGTAGAATATCTTTCAATTCTTTATCAGATATTTTTGCATTACTTTGAACTATTTTTCTGGATTCATGAGTTCTTTCATAAAGGTCATCAACAGTAATATCCCAATCCTCAAGCACAGTTTCATCTTGGTTCTTTTCCATTGCTGCACCCATCAACTGGAATGCCATATTTTCCGGAAGTTCTATAATACACGTTGGTTTGATAAAACGGTCAAGAATTTTTGATTTATCTTTATCAGCATCATCAAATAAACCGGCACTCTTATGAGTAACGATCATCAAATAAAAAGGATCCGTTTCACTGATTTCAGCAATCTCCTGAAAACCAGTAAGACTTCTTGCATTGTTATTAAAAAACTCCGTAAATTCATCCCAAATAAACACAATAGCCTTTAGATTGTTTGCTTTAATAACTTCTTTAATCCAAGAAACTAAACCAGTTGTATCTAAAGAGAAAGCTTTAATTTGTCTTTCATCTGCTACTTTGAAAATCTTCTCCATTAAAGCAATTAACGCATCACCAGACAAAGTGTTAAGTTTTTTAATAATATCATCCGCATTATCACCGCCGAATAAATTGGAGTAGTTATCAGTTACAAGTGTATTGAAAAAAGCCTTATTGGCTGAATCGCTAAGCCATTTTGTAATGGCATCTTTCAGAGCACTACTGCCTTTATTTTCAATTCCTTTTTCTTTTAATGCTTTTTCAATGCTTTCTTGAATAGCGAAAACAAGATTATGGTCACCTCGAATTGATGATGAACCGTATCTATGCACAGTTAAAATTTCTCCGCTATTTTTTGCACCTTGAAGCTTATTATAAAGGTCATTATCCAACTTGAACTTTTGAAAATATTCCTTTGTTTCTTCTTCTGAAGCATCAAGAAGTTTTTTTAATGTTAAAACAGCATGGGATTTACCGGTACCATACGCACCCTCAACCCAAATAGACCTTTTTTGTTCTTTTCTAAGAACACTTACAGTGTCCTTTAATAGTTTTACAAATGTAGTATGCGGATAATATTTTTTCCATAAATCAGGTTTTTGTTTTATCAATGCTTCATTAACCGCAGGAAAATAATCTGGGTCTATATCAAAATAATGGCGATAAATATCAAGTGACATTTTGTTTTCCTCCCCCTTAGAATAGCTCGAGAACATCTTTTGATGTCTTATCGTTCCTTAAAGTAATGTTATCTAAATCCAAAGTAAAAGAAGCAGCGATAAACTCCGGATAATTTATAGAAAGTCCATTCAGAATTTTCTCCATTTGTTCACGATCAAGACCAAAAATTTCTGTTGGACTTACTCCATCGCTATCAATCTCATGATTTAATAAACGAGTAAGCGTAAACTGATAGTAGTCCCCACAATATTCTGCAAATTTATACAAGCTATAAAGAATAACTCGTGGATCAGGGTTTTTCCAATTACTTCGTGTTATCGTATTCAAGTATCTTTTATTGTTTTTTAGTTCGTAATCGCAAACACCCATGCCCAGTTCTTCGCCTATTTGTTTTATAGAAATAAAAATATTTTTATAAGCTGATACTATATGGTTTTTAGAATTTTTACTCATTTCATCTCCTAACATTAACAAAAGAGAATCAGGAGTATACGTACAATTTTGTTTAGTATTTTTTATCCACCAATTAAACTCAGAAGTATAAGCTAAATTGCAAATCATCAAAGCCCATGATTCAATACTTTCCACACCTAAATCTATAACTTTTTCCCCAAAATAATTCAACTTTGTCTTTGTCGTAATGTCAGAATCATTAAGAAAACTTTTCAGATACTTAACCATATTAGTACCCAAACCATGTGGCGAATCCCAAAAGTCATCTCCTTTTTCAAAATATTGTTTTACCCATTTATATTCAATTCCCATGTTTCCATATCTGTCAATACTCCCCATTTTATTCTCTCCTTTCGGTAATCTTAAAGAATTAGCAACTAAACAACCATGAAAAACTTCGTGACATTTTTTGCATTTAACACACTTATTATCAATGTGAACATTTTCGCTCTCCATTGTTATATATCCGTTGGGACAATTTGCCTCACACACTCTGCATCCAATACAATAGGCAGACTTTCTCATTACAGTTTTAAAATCTGACATGAAATAAATATCAGTTTTTGTATTTGTTCCAATATTTACTACAAATTCTGTAAAATCCGAGTTATTGTATAATTTAATAATATACGGTTTCTCCTGATAAATAACTTCAACAGTCATATCATCAATGTAGGTTATATCTCCAATTGTTTTTAACCACTCTTTCCAACTAGTAAGTTCTCTCAAAAGTTGAATTTTAAAAATTCCTTTTTCAAAGCTCTCAACACTGTAATTTTGAGCAAAAGATAACTCTTTGCCGCTTCGTCGTGCTTTCCAACCACCTATATTCATAAATTCATTTATAGCAGCTTCCGATGATAACTCTTTTGATGTGGTATCCAAAATGATTTTATTAAACATCGTTGTTGAAGGTCGCCCATCTGAAACTGAGCTATAAGATTGTTCCTTAAAAAACATATTTTTATTAGCTGCTAAAGGACAAACCAAACATCCGGCTCTACTATTTCCTTTTTTATAAGCTTCATTTATTATTAAATCTCTACTATAAATATAAACAAACAATTCTGCTGAATTCCATTCTAACAAAGGATGACAACTGTACTGCCCTCTTACTTTTTCACCAAGACTAACTGCTTCATATTCGCTTCTAGAAGCACTTTCATCTCCTCGAACTCCTGTAAATGCCATTCCTCTAAATTTAGGATTGTTTGTATATTTTCTAAGAAGGTTAATTTGTGGTGCTGTTTTATGCACGCTACAACACCAACGCATTGTTTGTGCAGGAGGACCAAATTTTTTCCAAGTAAACTCCGGTTCTAAATCAGACTTTGATGTTAAAAATTCTATTTCTTCATTTTCACAAAAGTCTTTTATTTTATTCACTACATCGTAAGTATCAGGAAACTCCATTCCGGTATCACCGAACAACACTTTAAATTTATTGTGCGGTAATGCTCTTTGCACAATATCAAGTGTTACGATGCTATCTTTTCCACCGCTAAATGCAACATAGAACACATCAACCTTATCTTCATATTCAACATAAGTGTTATACACTTTTTTAATTGTATCCTGTGTTAAAATTTCTAAGAGTTCTCTGTTTTTTTCTACCATACCCGGAACATCGACAAATCGCAGTGGCATATTACCCGGTTCTGGATCTTCTACCAAGATCAACTCAGGAGCTGAATATGAAGATCCACCTTTTGTTTTTGCAACAAGTCTTCCTCTATACCAGTAATTATTCGCTTCTGCCCACATATACGGATATGTGTCATTTTTTTCATAATTCCAGTGTTTATCAAATCCTAAAATATCTAATTCTTTATAATAAACCGGTCTTGGTTCTTTGCTAAACGACAAAGGGGAAGTGTTCAGCTTTAGACCGCCAGTTTCTACATCCCATTCATATGAATACATAAATTTTTAAAGTCCCTTCTGGTTTCTAAATTCTTTTGCTTTGATAAGAGTATGTTCAATATCCGAATAACTTCTTCGTGCTAAATACCCCTCATCGCATAAATACTGCAAAGCAATTTCTTTTTGTAAAGGAAGTCCGTTTCTTGCAAGTACATCTACAATCAATTCATCAAATGTGTCAATGTCGGATAGTTTTTTTACAATTCCACCAACGCATGCACTCTCATTGTAATTTGCATGTAACAATTTATAATTAGGACTATACTTTGCAACATAATGTTCAAGTAAAAAGCTATTCCAACTGAATCCAGCATCAGGAAACAAGCCGAATTGTTCTACTTTTTTTATTGCTATATAATCGTCTACGCAAAAACGATCAATCGCAGCATCCGTTTCTTCTATTTTAAAAGCAGCATATTTTTTTGAAACAAAATCATCCTTACCTATTCTTAATGAGTTTTCATATACCGCTTCAAAGTAAATGACTGTTGCCAATTCTTGTTTAAGTTTTTTTAATTCATCAAGTGTAAAAGAATCTTTACTTTTACAAAAATCTTCAAAGACTTCTGTCATAGAAAGTTCTGTTCCCAAAGAACTAATGATATTTCCTTTAAAAGAAAATTTTGATTTTAGCCTGTACCCAATAGCATCTCTTAAGCCGTTATCTGAAAGCAAGGCATTTTGTTCAGCTATATAAGGATACTTCATTTTTATACTTTCTATTAATTCATTTCCACCAATGAACTGCTTTTCATCAATGGAGTACTGAATTATATCTGAAATATCATCTAATTCATCATCGCTTAATGAAGCGATACTTTCATGAAAATATTCTCCTCGACCATTACTTATAAACTCGCTATTGACCGCAAGAATAGTTTTAATCTTTTGCTCCGGTATATGGGAAAGAATTGAAAACAATTCGCCATACTCCATCGGAGCTCCTTGCTGTATTAAGCAATCTTTAATTTCATCATAAGGATCAGTCGTTACATTTGCATCTTTAGAAATATAATTCTTGCTAATATAATAACTTCCATCATTCATATAACTTAAATATGCTCGTAGCATATTGGCGTTATACATATAATAATCAAGGAAATCATTTGAAAATTCTTTAAATAGCGCTTCAAAATATATCGTTGTTTTTTCCGTTAAAAAGCAATCATTGATATATGAAAATAACTTTGTCTTGATATTGTCATCAAGCATTTTTTGAGGCATATATATTTTTTCTTCATACTTAACACCACAGCGTTCAATGCATTTTATAATATCATCACCTTCAATATCAATCCTTGTACCATAGAAGCTTTCCCAGTATCTTTTAAATTTTTTAAGTTCAAGAGGAGAGCCCGTTCTGTATCCTCTAGGAAATTTTTCAAGAAGAATATTTATATAAGGTTCAAGGTTAATAGAATTTTTTTCTCCGCTTGTAGTAGCACCATCATCTCCTATATACAACAGCAATTTATTTAATGCAGATTTGAATCTGTTATGTTGCTGAGCATTATATTCAACAAAATCGCCATTATTAAACAATTCATCTATAGTCGCCTGTGCTTCTTTTAAATCATCTGTAAATAACTTAGTATGTGCAAATCCGTTATCCATAGCAAATCGTTCCGCAGTATTTACTGCCGAAACATAGCTGCGACATGAAGGAAGTGCCATATCTTGTTCGTTCTTTAGCCAATCAAAAAAGTCATCAGAATCAGAATTACCCCTTATTCTATTCGCTCTTTCAATTTCAGTCTGTTTATTATCACTTCTTTCAAATTCAATAACAATGTTTTCTTCATCCACTAAACATATATCAAGAAGTAATTTGATTTTTCTTACTATATCTGTTGCACTAAGATTTGTTTCCAAATAAAATCCTCGTTCTATTTCTTTTGGAGCCACCATAGATGGATAATATTCTTGAGTGCAAAAATCCATTCTTCCATTGCCTAAATTAAATGGTTTGTTTTTTGGAATTTTATAGTCATAATCTTCATACAAATTCCGAAAGACTTTTACATATAATTCTTTCCATGAGGAAACCCTACCTATATCATCTTCAAAATAAAAAACTTTTATTGGTTTTGTATATGACAAATCTACAATATTTGAAAAATCAATGACACATTTATTTTCGTTTGCGTTTAAGTTATGATTATTATTAGAATACGATTCTTCTGCCATAGATTGCTTGTCGTCATTTGTTTTTATGTTTGATAATCCTATAACGTAAGAAATATATATACGAAGTGCTTCCAATATTTTATTCATCTGTATTCTGTTGTTAAATCGAAAAATCCTATTATGCTCAATTTCATATTGAACTTTTTTTATTACATCTAAATCTATAGTTTCGAGCAATGAACATTCCAAAATCTTTTTATCTATACAAAACTCATCGATTTTTTTATATGCTAATAATAGATCCGATAATAACACAGGCGAATTTGTCTGAGATAACCATTCGACAAAATTATTTTGCTTAGTTTCCGTCAAAAGCATTTTTCTCGCCTCCTTTAATATCTTAATAAATCTTTCGTTGTCTTGTTTATATATCTGAACCATCTCTATAAATAATTTAGGTGCTGGTGCTGTAAGCTTATATCCTTTATATGCAGATTCAATACTGTACATTTGAAAAGTAATTCCATTAATGTTTCTATAACTATCATCAATTTCATAACCAAGACATTGAGCCATTGTTCTTAATTCAAGAGAAGTTTTTTGTATTGCTTCTTTTCTGGAAATTTCTCTATTTAGATATTTAAT
>JAAYNE010000054.1 GCA_012521015.1 Clostridiaceae bacterium
GATGACTTTGGGGTTGTGTTTTTCGTAGTTGAAGATGATGAGGTCGATTCCGAGTCCCCGGAACTTCTGGTAGATCGCTTCGAAGATCTCGAAGAAGTAGTGGTTTCCGATATCAGGCAGCAGGAGGCCCACCGTCGTCTCCACGACGTTGTTTCTCGCCAGTTTGGAGGCGGCGGCGCTTCGAACATACTGTCGGGCTTTGATGACGTCAAGAACTCGCTTGCGCGTATCCTCGGCCACATGGACGCTGTTGTTGAGTACCCGGGACACGGTCCCGATCCCCACCCCCGCCTCCCGAGCGATATCTTCAATGGTTATCTTACCCATGCCAAAACGATAGAGTGTTTACCAACATGAGTCAACGGAGGGGGGGGGAAGTGGTTCCAAGAGAGAGTAAACAACAAAATAAAAAGGGTGAAATGGGAAGTTCAAAACGGTTGAAAATATTTTATACTATTTAGAAGCTTCTGAATTAAGTATATCTTCTTCAGTTCTTTGAAAAATACTCTCCACGTTCTTTGACATTTCCGATATCAAACTCAGAATAGAATACTCTTCTTCACTTGAAAAGTCTCCTTCTATAATTGGTTCCTCTATGCTTTCATCATTATAAATCCGATCAATCATTTTGACATAACTAAACTCTATTTCTGTATTATCCTTTTCAACTATCTTAACATCCACTTTATCATTTTTTTGACTAAACTTAAGCTTCATCTTTTTCCCCTCTATAACTCTTAAAGTTGTACTTTTTAACTCTTTTCTTTATTGATGACTTTCCCCCATCGGTCAATTCCGCTATTAAATCCAGCGTTTTATCTCCATCTATACTAGATTCTAAAGCAGCTGACTTAATTGTAATTTTACTCCCATCATTCTTACAGACAATTACATTTTGAGCATCTCCCAACATTGGAATAGTAGCATTATGTGATACTAAAATAACCTGTTTGTTCTCTTTGATTCTTTTTATAGTCTCTATCAAATCATTATTTATATAACTTGTTGCCAAGTTATCTTCAGGTTGATCAATAATTATTGGTACAGAATCATTTTCATTACTTAATACTAAATCTAGAATAACAGCAGTTTTCCATCCAGGGCTTAAAGAATTATAATTTTCCCCTTCTTTTGTTATTATCTGATATTCTTTTTTATTTGTATCATGTACCTTTTTGTGAACATAATTAGCTAACGCATTATGGTCAGAAATTTTAGGTCTGCCTAAAAAACATTTCTTTTGAATTATTTCTGGTTTTAGTTCCGCAAATGATTCAATTCGGTACTCTTTTTTTAAACAATTATTAACAGCCTCAATTAATTGATCTTCCGTTAATTTGAAAGAATTTTTTATACTGAGCTTATAACCATTTATTTCAATCTCTTGGGTTTTAAACTCAACATCAAATTTTTCTAATTTATTTTTTGCATCATGAAAACTGATAAGCTCACGCAGTGCTTCATAAGTTTTTCCAACCATCTTTTTTCTATTATCTTTAATTTGAGTAATTGTTTTATTTTTTTCCATCGCTTCCGTATTTTGCTTCTTCACGGCTTCTCTAATAGTCTTTGAGATGCTGTTACTCATTGTTGCAATCAAAAGAACTTGGTTCAGCGATTCGATTATTGAGTCTATTTCCTTACTCTTGTTTCCTAATATTGGATGTTTTTCAAAAAGCTCCTTCAATTCAACAAGAACATCTCTATAATTATTATACTTGCTCTCTGAAAAGGATAATTGTTCCTTATCTTTTAAACTTGAAGACAACTTTTCAATAATACTACCTCGTATGGTTTCGTTAATAATTAAATGTCCAAGCTCAGGAATATGAGCAAAATCTTCTCCTAAATTTTCCAGTTTTTCAGCACTATCAGTTAATTTATTAATTAGCTTCTCTAGGTTTACCAAGCTATTTCTAATACTTTCAACTATATTTTGATCCTCAGGAAATATTCTATCAATAATTGGTATTTCCCCTAAATCACGCCCACTATCATTAAGAACTGACATGATAAAATTTTGACCAAGATAATGGGGTAATACGTTACTAGGATTTTCTATACATATTTTATCTACAAAAAAATCTCTATACTTTGTGTTCTTAAAATCCTTTTTTATCCCTCTCATCAAACTATCAACAAATAATGTTTTCCCAGTAGATGAACCTCCTATAACAACATTCAATCCCGGTGTCATTCGTACATCAATCTCAATTTTATCATTACTTAATGAAATCGATCCTAATGTACTTGTCCATTTTTGAGGAGGTTGTGTATCATAATGCAAGCGCGAAGGTTCTGAAAGAGAAAGTCTTAAACCATCGAAAGATGGTTCTGCTAGCATCCATGTCGGAACATAGTCCTCTGCATTCTTTGCTTTCGTTTTTGGATAGATTACTGGGTTGTAATTATCGGTACATGTAACAAGATTAATGAACTCACTTATTCCCAGCTTTTTAAAATAATTTACCGTATCCTCTAAACCCGAGATGCTTCTGGATGTAAAGCCATCAAAGTGATTGTAATATATGCTTTTTTCCATCGATGTATCAAATTTTGTTAATTTAGAAGTAGCCTTATCAAATGTTTTATGCGATTGACCCCCATGCGGCAATAATAAAAACTCATATGAGTCGAAAGCGTTTATTATCTGTTCAATATTTGGTGTATTTAATGTATTTTGACTACTGTCAGAAACTATTTTATCCGGATATAGGGTATCTAAAATTGTATTTAGATTATCGATAGACTCTTCGTTTACATCACAATTAAAAATGATGTGACAATGATAAGGTGGTGCATCGTCATACTTTTTTATATGTAATTCAGCACTAATTAATACATTCACATTCTCTTTGACTAAATTTAGGTAAGCACTTTTATTAATAGTATTGTGATCACTAAGTGAAAGAAGTACTTCATAAGTCTTGGCTATCTTTCTAACATTTTCAACTAATTTTTTAACATTATAGTTCTCAGGCAATGAGTTCGCTGTTTCTCCTGTATGTATATGAATGTCTACAAACGTTGGTTTCATAATTATTACCTCAACCTTTCCTCAATTTCTTTTTGTTTCAACTCCAACCACCCATAATAGCTGTATGGTTTTCCGAAATAGAGAATAGGCTGTTTTTTGGTTCTTAAGGATCTTGTTTCTTCCCCTTCATCCGTGTTCTCTTGTATTCCTTGCATATTTGCTAAGGTTCTATACAGTCGCCGAAGAGCTTTGCGTCTATTTCGATCGAGTTGTTTCATTTGACCAAAAGAAAAGATGTTGGGAGTTAGTTTTTGGAACCCAAAGGTCCAGCATTGCTCATTATCCGAAACAGGATGATAAATAGCTATTCGACCGACTGACATACCGATAAGCCGTTGTTGAATTGATGATGCAATCAGCTTGGTAGCCACAGGTACTGTCCCCTCCCTTAGAATATACTCTGCATGTGATATGATTTTATTCTGTTTGTTAATCTCTTTTTCTATCGAACGTTTTCGAACCCTGATCTCCCCTTTATACCCGATTTGATAGCCCACAAACGAGACCCAAGGAACAAATCCCTGTTCAACACTGCCCCATCGATATGGATTCTTTGACTTCGTATCGTAAAAAGTCTTTGAATATTTTCCCACATCCTTTGGTTCATGACGGAATAGATGTTGTTGCCCAATAATGAGTTGATACAGATCAAAGGCATCTTCAAGTCTCTTTTTATCAGTGTGCATCATGATCATATCATCGCAATACCGAATATAGAGCAAATCGGAATCTTTCAATCTAGCAATCAGTTTGTCCGCTCTATTAAGAACAAGGTTTGCGATAAGACCGGACAGGGCACCACCTTGAGGAACCCCAATTCCCTGCACCGGATTTGACGTGCGATACATTTTTTCGATGTACTTGCTGTCAATCCATTCAAAAACATCTCCTTTTGTCAGCCGATACTCCTCAAGATATTTCTCATCCTTCATTTTGGGGAGAACCACCTTTCGAAAATCGTAACACTTCAGATATGCTAAGAATATCCGCTCCAGAATCGCAACCTCTTCGTGTGGCAGTTCAGCCCCGGCTGAGGTAATGGCAATATAAAACTCTCTTTTGACCACCAAGTGATCGATTGTATCGAAGAACTTCATCAGATCGCACTCGGCAACATATATTTCTTCATGCTGATGGAGTTTTTGATAGTTGGTTATCTCGTCAATGCAATCATGATGATTCGGAACTTTTCCTGTTTCAGTATTCTTACTCCTGAATGCAAAAGAACACGACTGAAACAGTCGATCAAAGCGCTTAGTCAGTTTTGCGTTCGCTTGTTGAAAAATAAGTGCGTCCTCTAGACGAAACAGGCTTATTGGTCGAAGTTTTCTTTCCCCCGGTCTTTTGCTCTTATCTTTAATTTCAGGAATAATATCCGGCTCATCAACAGAAAAGCTCGCATCGGTTACTCGTTTTTCCAGTTCATCCAAGAAAGCTTCCAACTTGATGAA
>JAAYNE010000055.1 GCA_012521015.1 Clostridiaceae bacterium
GCTTTCAAGGGCGTATATACGGATTTTTGTTCAACCTTCAGGCTTGATGACGGGATACGCGAGAAACTATACAATATGCAGTCGCAGATATTACAGGATGTTGCACGCCATACCCAACAGCGTCTCGACCAGATGAACCAGCAGTTCCAGTCCTGGCAGCAGATACACGCCACGCAGCAGGCTGCATTCGATTCCTATAATCGGTCATGGTGGGCTCGCACCAATTCCGCCGACGCCGCAAGGCGTTCCGCTTATCAATCCAGAATGGAAGCAGAGGATCGGATATCCGACATGCGCTCAGAAGGTAATCGGGGTGTCAATACCTATGTCCGGCCCGACGGAACGGAAGTCGAAGTATCCGTGGCGTATGACAGAGCATATACGAATTACTCGGGTGATACGCTCGTCTCCAACAGTGCCTTTGAACCGGGTGGAAACTGGACGGAGATGAATAAGAAATAATCTTCTATAATGTCTCATACCAGAAAGAATGAGAAGGCGGCCTCTTTGTTACCATATTGTCATATTCCCTGACGATCGGGTTGAATCACATCGTGATTGCCATCAGCGCAGAGAATATAGGAAAACGGCAAAAGAGCAGCCCTTGCAGACTACTCCTTCACATGGTAATGTTCTGTTGCGTTATGAACATTCAGTATGGTCGAGGTGACAGGACTTGAACCTGCGACTTCCTGCTCCCGAAGCAGGCACGCTACCGACTGCGCTACACCTCGCTATCAAAAAGTAAATTTATCCTTTTATTTGTACAATTTCACATTATCCTTTTGCAATACAAAATTGTCAAGTGGTTTCATATTTCAAATAATCGTATGTTAATTACAAATTGAACTTAAATTAATTTAAGTTCAATTTATAATTAATCTTAATGATTAGCTATTTGCCAGCTAAGCTTCAATTAAGTCAATAATCAAAATTAAGTTTTTTCCTAATAAATAAAGAATTGTTGCTGAGACCTACATTATTGAGGAGAAATATTTTCAGTTATTTTTTCCATTTCAGGCAAAGAGTATTTTTCTATATAGGCTGCGAGCAATTCTTTATATTTTGAACTTGATCTGTTTATATTATTATCAAAATCATGTGATCGGAATTGTTGTTCACTGAATTGGCGTAAAACGATACTAATATTGTTGCAATGATCGGATATTCGTTCGAAACAGGTATAGATTTCGACAATCGTCATTCCGTTTTCAATACGACAAATATTGTTTTTCAAACGTTCTATATGTCGATCATACAGAACTTTATTAATCTCATCAATTCTATCCTCTAGGGGAGGTATTGTTTCTGCCAGCTCAAGATCTAAATTGATTAAAGCATCTTGTGTCCTTTGCATAATATCTGTGACTGCTTTGGTATAAATTTCCAGTTCAATCATAGCTTGTTTGGAGAACGAATTCTCAGCTTTATGCTTAATTTTTGCCTGATCAGCAATATTAATTGCATGATCACTGATCCTTTCAATATCATTGAGAGAATGCATAATGATAGTAAGTTTGCGATTGTCGGCTTGATTAAGACTGCCGGCAGTTATTCCCATCGTATATTCCATCAAAGCATCTTCATACTGGTCTACCTGATTTTCCAAGTCTTCAACATGTAAATATTCTTCATGTTCGAAATCATAAATCAATTCAGTCGCAACATTTAACGCAGCTGTTGCAGTTTCAATCATTTTGCAGGTTACTGTGTATGCTTGTTCAACTGCAAAACCCGGACGTTCAAGGAATCTCGGATCCAAGAGTCTTAAATTAGTAGTAATTTCGTCTTTTTTAATTTTCGGCTCTTTACGCGGCAGAACGATTTTCGAAAAATTAACCAATTGATTACTAAAAGGAAATAAAAGAAACGTAGTAAACAAATTAAAGATTGTATGAATTAAAGCAATATTAACTTCGTTAACCACATCCCCCATGAACGGAAACGGCCAGAAAAAGTTGATCGAATAGAATGCAATCATAAAGCAGATTGTCCCGATTACATTGAAACTTAAATGAATAAAAGCTGCACGTTTTGCATTGCGACCTGCACCGATTGAAGATAAAGTTGCCGTAATACAAGTACCAATATTTTGACCCATTATTAATGGAATAACTGAACCGAAAGTAATCGCTCCGGTTGTGCTCAAAGCTTGCAAGATTCCGGTAAAAGCCGACGAAGATTGAATAGTAGCTGTCAAGATCATACCTACTAATACACCGACTAGAGGATTAGTAAATACTTGGAACATATTTCTAAATTCAGGCATACCTTGGAGCGGAGCAACCGAGCCGGACATGACTTCCATACCGAACATTAAAACGGCGAAACCCAACAAAGCATGTCCGGTGGCCTTTCTGCTTTCAGTTTTTGCAGTAAAAATCAGAACTATCCCTACCGCAGCCAGAATCGGTGTAAATGAACTCGGTTTCAACATTTGAATAAAAACACTTTCACCCGAAATCCCACTCAAGCTTAAAATCCAGCCGGTAACAGTTGTACCTATATTTGCCCCCATGATTACCGGAACGGCTTGTATCAACTTCATTACTCCTGAGTTAACCAGAGCAACTACCATAACAGTTGTCGCAGATGATGATTGGATCACAGCCGTTACCAACATCCCTAAAAGCAAACCGCGAATCTTTGTAGAACACAGCTTGCCAAGAATAGTTTCTAATTTTCCGCCGGAAATCGTAGTTAAGCTATCGCCTAAAATAGACATGCCGAAGAGAAACAGACAAAGACCGCCTATTAATTCCAAAATATTAAAAATTGTCATTTATTAAATCGAAACGTTGTAGCAGCACTACATGTATATCATCTCTAGCTAACGTTTGAGTTACTAATAAACAAATTTGACTTAATATAATTAAACAATCAGGCACAATATAATAACTATGAGCGATCGTGATACAACGTTTTCTCCCCTATAAATTTTGCAAATTTTACATTGCTTTAACATAACTCTAACATTTTTTTTCTTTTTAATAAAGAGGTTATAGCAGCAAACAATAAGTGATTAAATTTATATTAAATAAGAGTTAGATATAAGCTTAATGAAAATTAACAATTATTTCAGATAAAAATAAAAAACTTGATGATAAGAAATTATTCTGTTATTATCAGATAGCTAAAATGGCCCTATGGTCAAGCGGTCAAGACGCCGCCCTCTCACGGCGGAATCAGGGGTTCGATTCCCCTTAGGGTCACCATTTAAATTTTTGATTTAATTTATGAGTTCTAGAACAAATATATCAATTAACGCATTGCTTTTTTTACATTGTCGGGCATTGCATCAGGATCATCGCTAATAGTCATAACAAATTTTGCTGCAATATTTTTGGTCATATCATCTAAATCATTAAAAAAACTTTCTAACTCGATTCGATCTTCAGAACGAGCTATTTTATATAAACTATCAATGTAAAAATGTGTAATATCATGATCTTTAGCACTGACACCTGCTATGAAGGTCAGCAATTCGCGATAATTTCTAACCGGATATTCTGTAATATCAATCAAACGTACCTGATAAGGGATGTTTTGATTAAATCGTTTACCGTATTCGATACAAACTACATTTGTATCTTGGGTATTAGCAACATTTGTAATCTCGTCTACTATTATTGATGTTTTCCCTGAACCTTTAAATCCAACAATGGCTTCAATCATAAAATAATTCTCCTTTAAAAATATCTTATTTTAAACATTTGTTTGTAATGCATAGTGGTTACTATTTAAATACATTATTGTTCAGAGGGTTAGCTGACCTCTTGACATTTTTCGGTTACGTATAATTGTACAATATTTTAAATTGTTTGAAAAACTTGCAAATGAACGTTTTAATTGTTATATTAATTTCACATCTTGAAGTTTTTCTGAAAAGAGTGGGTTCGCCCCACTCTTTATTTTTAAACAGATTTATAGAAAAAAATTGTTGAAATTGATTTATTAAAAATTATTGAAAAACATAAATAATTAAATTGATATTTAACAGGTAGGAAAAATGGCAAAAAGAGATGCGCGCTGTCAACAAATATTTGATGCTTTGGAACCGACAATTCAAGATTTAGGTTTTGAATTGATTGATGTGCTCTATATCAGAGAAAACGGTAAATTATTTTTGCGTTTACTGGTAGACAAACGTGGCGGCATAAATATTAATGAATGTGAATTGATCAGTGAAACGGTAGATTTGATCATTGAACAAGAACTTCAATTATGCAATCATGATTATTTTGAAGTTTCTTCACCCGGTTTAGAAAGACCATTGACCGAAGCTAAAGAATTTGATTTATATGCGGGACAGATTGTCGAGGTAAAACTTTATCATAAAAGAGATAATAAAAAAGTATTTACCGGAGAATTATTAGCAGGTACTGATCAAACCTTAACGATAATAGATGAAACAAATGGTGAAACGATAAGTTTTGAGCTGAAAGATGTAGCTAAAGTATCCAGAACGATAAATTTTGATTGAATTTGATTGAATAAGGAGATAATTTGATGAATGTTGAATTGATTGATTCTTTGAAATTGTTATCTAAAGAACGTGGCGTTGATGAAGAAGAACTGTTTGAATTTGTAGAAGAAGCTCTGGTTGCTGCATATAAGAGGGAATTTAATCCTAAATCTACAGATAATGTCAGAGCTGAAGTTGATCGTGAAACAGGCGATATGAGAGTTTTTATTACACGCACTGTTGTCGCAGAAATTACGGATCCTAATTCAGAAGTTTCTTTGGAAGAAGCAAAAGCCTTATCGGAAGATTTTGAAATTGGTGATATGTTGGAGTATCAAATCAGTCCCCAAGATTTCGGACGTTTAGCAGCTCAACAATCAAAGAGTGTGATTAATCAAAAATTAGGTCAAGCTGAAAAAGAGAGAATCCATCAAGAATTCAGTGATCGAATTGGCGAATTGGCATACGGTGTTGTGCAGCGTATGGACAGAAGAGAAGTTGTTGTTGACATAGGACGTGCTGAAGCTGTTTTGACTCGTAATGAGCAATCACGTTTAGACAATTATGAATTTAATCAAAGAATGCGTTTTTATATTTTACGGGTTGATGAAAGACATGGCAGACCGATGGTTTTGGTATCTCGTAGTCATCCCAATCTGGTCAGATGTTTATTTGAACAGGAAGTTCCTGAAATAGGTACCGATGTAGTTGAAATAGTATCTGTTGCGCGAGAAGCAGGTTCGAGAACTAAAATTTCTGTACGTTCATTCGATCCTAATGTTGATGCCGTAGGGTCTTGTGTAGGACAACGTGGTATGAGAGTTCAAAATGTAATTGATGAACTGCATGGTGAGAAAATTGATGTTGTCGAATGGAATGAAGATCCGGTTGTTTTTATAAGCAACGCTTTAAGCCCGGCAAAAGTCTTGCGAGTTGACCTTTATGATGATGAATCGGCTCGTGTGGTCGTACCTGATCATCAGCTTTCGTTGGCAATCGGAAGAGCCGGTCAAAATGCAAGATTAGCAGCACGTTTAACTGGCTGGAAAATTGATATTAAGAGTGAAAGTCAACAAAGAGAAGAAGTTGAACATGAATTACTAATGCATTTCGATGATGTTTTGGATCAGGATTATGATGATTATGTAGACGATGAACATAATGAATTTGCGGAAGATATAAAAAATGAATCTAATGAATCTACGGAAGATTTAATAAATGAATTTTCAGACGAGTTAGAAAATGACGTTTTAAACGATATAAAAGAAGTATTTGCAGAAGAAACACTTGAAGTCACAGAAGCTGAAAATGACGTTCAAACCGAGCTGGCTGATTTGTCTGATTCAACAGAAGATGAAACAGTATGATAGTATGGATGTAGATTTGACTTGTTTTGAAGTTAGGAGAATATATGGCGCATATTAGAAGAGAGTCTGATTCAGGTTTAAGAGCAGGATTCATCCGTGAAGATGATGTCAAAAAAGCGGCAAAACCGCAAAAAGATGAAGAATCTTTAAGGAACGTAGCCGAAAATAGCTCTGAATCTGCAAAAGACAACTTGGAATCAGATATGAAATTGGAGCAAGAAAAAGAGGCAAAAGCTCCACCTAAAATTAAAATACCTGAATTTAAGAAACCTGAGGGGCCTAAAATCAGTATGCAAGGAATTTCCGGTCGCGAAATTACAGGTGTAGTTAAAGTTGTCAAAAAGGTGCCTGCTGCACCATCCAAGGAACAGTCGGAAATTTCAGAACAAGCTACAGATGCCAATATAGCGGTTCAAGCTGAAGACAAAGTCGAAAGAACTCCTATCAAAGTAAAATCTAAAGCTCAGGTTGATCCGGCGGAACAAGAGAAACCCGTAGCTGCAACAGCAAGCCCTAAAAGCACATCAGCGGAATCTGTTACTGAAACTGAAGAAAAAGTGGAAATAGTAAAAGTAAGTACGATCAAAGAAAAAAATGTTGAGAAAACAGAAAAAATGACCGTAACAAAATCCATTGTTCCAAAACAAGTTTCAGATCAGATTGAATCTGATGTATCAAATGGTAAAACGATAAAAGCAAACGAGGATTCGGTAACGCCAGAATCGATTAAAGCAATAGATGTAAATGTGACTAGACAAAAAGCTAAAAAAGAAATAGCTAAAAAACCTATCGAAAAGCAATCCGAATTGCAAAAACCTCAACTAATTGTTGATCGTGGCATTACAGAATCAAGTTTTGAAGGTCCGAGATATAGACCGCAAAAAGGAAATTATATAGGTAAAGACAGAGAAACTCCTGTTGCTGATCAGCGCAGAACAAGATCGAGCGAGGACCATGGCAGGACTATATATCAATCACGTGGAGAACGTCCGCAAAGAGGCGAATATCAACCAAGAATACCACGCAGTTCGTCTGATTACAGACGGCAGACCGATGCCCGACGTAGTGGAGGAACAGATTTTGTTCAAGATAAAGACCGAGAAGCAACACCACGCTTAAGCAGGTCGCCACGTCAGAAAAGACAAGATCCACGTTATGATGCTCAATTAAATCCGGAAATTACGGAAAGTACTAAAGTAGATTTCAGAAAGCAACACGATAAGCGTGCTTCAGGTGCGAGAATACGCAAACAATCAGATTATGAACGTAGACGTGAAGCTCGTGATCGCAGTTTTGAGCAAGAAAAACTGAAAGAAAAACATAGACAAAGACGTGAAAACAAACAGCGTCCACAAGTTGCTCAAACTACTAATGTTAAGTTGCCGGAAATTTTAACTGTTCGTGAGTTGGCAGAATTACTAAAAAAGACAACAGCTGATGTCATTTCGAAATTGATGACATATGGTGTAATGGCTACTTTGAATCAAGAAATTGACTATGGTACGGCGGAAGTAATTGCCAACGATTTCGGGATTGAAGCAGAGAAAATAATTGAAATAACTGAAGAAGATATTCTATTCGACGATACAGAAGATGCTGAAGAAGATCTAGAGACAAGACCTCCTGTTGTCGTTGTGATGGGTCACGTTGATCACGGTAAAACTTCAATTTTAGACTATATAAGGGATACCAGAGTTACTGAAGGCGAAGCAGGCGGAATTACTCAACATATTGGTGCATATACGGTAGATGTCGCCGGACAACCAATTACGTTCCTTGACACACCGGGACATGAGGCTTTTACTACCATGCGCGCCAGAGGTGCTCAGGTCACAGATATTGCCGTTTTAGTTGTAGCTGCTGATGACGGTGTAATGCCGCAAACGATTGAAGCCATTAACCATGCGCGAGCTGCTGATACAGAAATAATTGTTGCTATCAACAAAATTGATAAACAGGGTATTAATATAGACCGTGTCAAACAGGAACTGGCACAACATGAACTAATTACTGAAGATTGGGGTGGCTCAACTACAATGGTAGAGGTTTCCGCTAAAACCGGTCAGAATATGGATGAACTTTTGGATATGATTGTTTTGACTGCACAAGTTATGGATTTGAAAGCTAATCCTAATCGACAAGCCAAAGGTACGGTTATTGAGTCGAAATTAGATAAGGGACGTGGACCGGTTGCAACAATATTAGTACAAAGAGGAACACTTAGAGTAGGTGATACGGTTGTAGTCGGATCAACAATCGGTAATATCAGAGCGATGACAGATGATCGCGGACATCAGGTAGAAAAAGCCGGACCTTCAGTTCCCGTTGAAATTTTAGGCCTACCGGATGTGCCGGAAAGCGGTGATGTTTTCTATGCTGTGAAAGATGATAAAATTGCCCGTAATTTGGCTGCCAGGCGTCAAGATGAAGAACGTGAAGCTGCATTACATAAAACATCGAGAATGTCGTTGGATAACTTATTTGCTCAGATTGAACAAGGTGAAGTTAAAGATTTTAATTTGATTGTTAAAGGTGACGTTCAAGGTAGTGTCGAGGCAGTTCAACAATCTTTGGAAAAACTGTCAAATGAAGAAGTGAAAATCCGAGTTGTTCATGGTGCTGTCGGTGCAATTACAGAAAGTGATGTTCGCTTAGCCGAAGTCGCGAATGCTGTAATAATAGGTTTTAACGTAAGACCTGCTGCCGGTGTTCAGGATATGGCAAATCAGGTTAATGTTGATCTGAGAATGTACCGTGTTATTTATGATGCGATTAATGATATTGAGGATGCAATGAAAGGAATGCTTGATCCGAAATTTAAGGAAGTTCTTCTAGGTCATGCGGAAGTTCGTGAAACTTTTAACGTTTCAGGTCTAGGTACAATTGCCGGTTGTTATGTAGCAGACGGAACAGTCAATCGTGCAGCTGATGTTAGGATAGTACGTGACGGTGTGGTTATTCATGAAGGCAGGATTTCGTCTTTACGTCGTTTCAAAGATGATGTACGTGAAGTAAGTCATGGTTATGAATGCGGTATCGGCATTGAAAAATACAACGATATCAAAATCGGTGACCAAATTGAAGCATACGAAATGCAAGAAGTTATGAGAGATTAAAGCAAACTTAGAAAAGAGGCATTATGTTACGTTCAGATCGTGTGGGAGAAGAGATAAAAAAGGTGGTTGCCGAACTTATTCAAAATGAAATTGAAGATCCCAGATTACCTAATTTCACAACGGTAACAGCAGTTGAAGTAACACGTGATCTTTCATATGCAACTATTTTTGTCAGTGCTTTAGGTGATGGAGAACAAATTGCGACTACATTAAATGTAATGGAAAGTGCAAAGAAATTCATTCGTTATCGCATCGGTCAAGAAATTCGTTTGCGTAATGTACCGGAAATCAGATTCAAATATGACAATTCGATTGCTGAAGGTAATCGTATATCAAAAATCATTGATGAAGTTATTGCCAAAGATAAACTCAAGCGTGAATCGAATAGATAATTTAGAGAATCAGAAGCGAAGAACTTGAGGATTCAGGAATCAAAAACTTAGCTTAAAAAATATAATCAGCTAACTTAGAGAATCGGAGATTAAAAAGCAACATAGAGATATGAAGAAAATTGGTTCAATTAATAATGTTTTTAATGTGCTGTCCGACCTTTCGCTACAGCACATTCTTATATTACCACATGTCAGAGCTGATGCTGATGCAATGGGCTCAGCTGTTGGTTTAGCTCGTGGAATTGAGCAATTGAATGTTAAAACCGAGATCATGGTTGATGAAGAAATTCCCGCATATTTAAATTTCCTTATTGCCGGTTATCCGATGAAGATTTATACAAATGAAATCATAGATACGATTCAAAAGCCGGATTTGATTATCTTGATTGACCATCATGAAGTTGAGCGCCTTGGGCAAAGAAAAGAGATTTTAGAAAAATTCAGTAATGTACCTATTTTAATTATTGATCATCATAAAATTCAAGCGGAAACGGAAAATGAATTTCACCAAAATTTCGGTTCAAATCAGATTTTGACGATCTGGCTGGAATCGGATCGTTCTTCGGTATCTGAAATGATTGCTGAACTTTTTCTCCATACGGATGAAAAATTTAGCTTGAACGATTCCGTCGCTACATCTTTAATGGGCGGTATTTATGGTGATACAGGCGGTTTGCGTTATGCTAATTCCGGTATCAGAACCTTTGAAATCTGTGCTTCTTTGATGAAACAAAATCTTGCAATCGACCTGATCAGTGAGAAGCTTTTTGGAGAAAAACCGTTGAATCAACTACGTTTAATAAGCGAGGTTTTTGCTAATGTCAAGCTCAGTCAAAACGGCAATATAATGTGGTTTGTAGTTGAGCCGGAATTATTAGACAAATATCAAGTAACACAAGATGATTTAGAGGGATTGTGTTCTCAGATGCGTGATGTGGAGAATATTGATTTGGCAATTTTAATCAGAAAAATTTCAGATGATGAAATCAGAGTTAATCTACGTTCAAACCAAGCAATTGATGTAAGTGAATTGGCAAGAAAATATGGTGGCGGCGGTCATGCCCGAGCTGCCGGTATTACAATTGAGGGTTATCATGATTTGAATCTGTTCGAAACTGATTTGATCAAACAAGCGGAGTTAATGATCTGTGCAGAATAAAATAGAATTCAACGGTTTACTATTAATAGATAAACATTCAGATATCACATCGTTCAGTGTTATTTCCCGTTTAAGAGCTTTGACCGGCATCAAAAAGATCGGTCATTGCGGAACTTTGGATCCTTTTGCAACCGGCATACTACCTGTATTATTCGGCAGATATACGAAACTCGCTCAATATCTGGAAGCAACCGATAAAACCTATCACGTTGAATTTGTATTAGGAACGGCCACTGATACGCAGGACAAAACAGGACAAATTATCGATTCGATTGATCCGGCGGATTTGCAACAACGAATTGAATCCGGTGAATTGGATCAGACTTTGCGTGAGATTGTTATATCTGATTTGACCGGCGAGATTGAGCAGATTCCGCCGATGTATTCTGCAATCAAAATTGCCGGCAAACCTCTCTACAAATATGCCAGAGACGGCCAGGATATTACCAGAAAAGCCAGAACCATTCGGATCTATCAAGCTGAGCTTTCCAAGATCATATTACAAGACGGGCAGTGGATCTGTGCAGCGACAATTTCTTGTTCTAAAGGTACATATATCAGAACTTGGATTGACGATTTAGGCAGGAAAGCAAAGTGTTTTGCTTATGCGAAATCATTGTCCAGACAAAAATGCGGAAATCTCGAATTGGGTCAAAATTCGGTAACCTTAGCTGAGTTATTTCAGAAAAAAGAAGAATTTGCTTCAGATCAAAGTAAAATGCGCAATGAAATTGAGCAAAAATATTTCTATCCGATCGAAAAAGCTCTATCTGATTTTCCACAATATTATTTGAATTTAGCTGAAGCAAAAAAAGTTGTTCATGGACAAAACTTAAAATTAAATAATCTTTATGAAATTGGTTCAACATCTTTAATTCAATTGCTATATAATGATAAGTTGTTGGCTATAGTGAGCCTGAACGAATCGAATCAAGTTCAGTATCAGCAAGTATTGGCAGACAAGGTGTAAAATGAAGGTATACCGGGATTTTCCATTTCAAGTAGTGAATCAACCGCGGGCAATTGCTTTAGGTTTTTTTGACGGTGTCCATTTAGGTCATCAGAGATTAATCAAAGAATTGATTACGCTTAGCCGTTCCAGAGGTTTAATTTCAACGGTATTCACTTTTGATGACCACCCGTATAGCAATTTTAATAATCCTTTTAAATTTTCCGGTCTAATTCAAAAATCTAAAGGTCGTTTAACAGGAATAGCTGAACTCAATGTACAGGAAACAATCTTGGCACCGATGATTGATCAAGTTAAAATAATATCAGCAACAGATTTTTTTCATAAATACTTATTAAAAGATTTTGGTATGCAAGCCTTAATCGTCGGCAAAGATGCTCGTTTTGGCTATAGAGGGCAAGGTAATGTTGAGTTACTTAAAAAATGGGCGAAGCAAACCGAAATCGATTTACTCGTCATAGATGATGTGAAGATAGGTGAATCCAAAATTTCCTCAACTTTAATCAGAGAATTGATTGAACAAGGTAACATCAAACGGGCGAATCAATGTTTAGGTTATGATTATCGTATTCAAGGTGAGGTCGTCCGCGGTAAAAAATTGGGGAGGACACTTGGTTTCCCGACTCTGAATATCATTTTTGATGCTGATTTGGTAAAACCACGGTTTGGAGTCTACGCCTCACATGTAAAATTGAAAAACCAGATCTTACCAGCAATTACATCAATTGGTACTAATCCAACAGTCAGTAGAGATAATAATATTAAAGTTGAAACGTATATCTATGATAAAAATATAGATTTATATGATAGGGAAGTTACGGTGGCTTTATTGGATTTTGTACGTGATGAGATAAATTTTAAATCGGTTGATGCAATGAAAGAGCGTATTCTTTCTGATTTAGATTTAGTAAAAAGAATGCATGAACAAGATAAATTTTAAAAAAAAATCTCTGCCATATTATATAGAATGTTTTATTATATACTAAAGATATGTTTTAGCTAAAAACTTACGGAGGTTCACATGGGAACACAATATGTTTCATTTCCCGGTTTGGGTATATATTCATTGCCGATTGATCGAGTAGCTTTTTCTTTTAATTTGGGCGATCAGAAAATTAACATATACTGGTATGGTCTTATCATTGCTGCCGCATTTTTGGTTTGTTTTTTGCTTGCTGTTAAGCAGGCACCGAAATATGGCATAAAAAGTGATCATATTGTAGATACAGCTCTTCTGATTATGATTTTGGCAATAATCGGAGCAAGACTTTATTATGTAATTTTTTCATGGGATGAGTTCTCGGATGATTTAATGAGAATATTCCAGACCAGACATGGTGGGCTGGCTTTTTACGGGGGTCTGATTGGCGGTATTATTGCCTTGGTTATTATAACAAAACGTAAAAAAATTAATTTGATTCATTTGGCTGATTTCTTAGCGGTTTACGTGCCGTTAGGCCATGCGATTGGTCGTTGGGGTAATTTCTTTAATCAAGAAGCTTTCGGAACCAATACAGATTTACCTTGGGGCATGTATAGTGAACAAACATATCAATATCTTTCACAGTATGGAGACAAGTATGCACCGTTATCGCCGGTTCATCCGACATTTTTATATGAGAGTATAGCGAATATTTTAATTTTTATAATTTTATACCAAATTAGAAAAAACTCTAAAAAACGCGGTGAAACTTTGGCTTGGTATTTTATTCTTTACGGTATAGTTAGATTCGGCATAGAAGGTTTACGTACAGATTCACTATTTATTGGTAATACAACTATTCGTGCATCACAGGCACTATCTTTACTATTTGTTATATTGGGCGTAATAGTACTTGTATATATTTCTCGTCGCAAACAAGTTAAGGATCTAGCGGAAGCTGGTGAAATCATGGATCCGGAAACTTCCGAAACAGAATTTAAAAGTGATTTTGTTCTGCTGAATGCGCTTGATTCATCAAACGAAGATCGTACTATAGATGAAACCACAGAAATTGATAAATGATTTTGTTAAGCGATGATTTAATCGAAAAATAATATAATAGAAAAACAATTAGCCGATTTAATAAACAAAGTTAAAACGAGGGGATAATAGTGCATAAGCGTCAACAATTAAAATCGAAAACCGAGTCATATTTTAAGCTTTTAGATTACTGGTTGATTATTCCTGTTTTATTAATGACAATTGTCGGGATCTATGTGCTAAGTTTAGTTTTTCAAGCCGGTTACGGAGCAGGTGAATATCCGGGGAACTTAATCAAACAAATCGGTGCGGTAATGATTGGCATTCTTTTGGCTTTATTGGTTTCTCTGGCAGACTTACCTGTTGTAGGTTTAATAGGATATATCACTTATTTTTTTAGCATTATTTTGCTTGTCATTGTACATATTGACGGGTTTTCGATGTATGACCTGATCGGAGCTGATAGCTGGATTCGGTTTCCGATCTTCGGCACATTTCAACCTTCTGAATTAGCAAAGGTTGGAATAGCAATGTTGGTAGGGCTATACTTGGCAAAAATCAAAAAAGAAGAAATCAGCTTATTACGCGGTTCCCTATATATTGCTTGTATTTCCGGAGTGCCTATGTTACTGATTGCAATGGAACCGGACTTCGGCACTTTTTTTGTAATTTTCTTAATGATTTTAATAATGATATTTGTCTTTGGCTTGAAATGGCGTTATATCATTGCTGGTGGCACAATCGGTATTACTGCGATACCGCTTGCCTGGAATTATTATTTGGATGAATATCAAAAAAACAGGATTATGACTTTCCTTTTTCCGGGACATGACCCTAATTCGAATTATCATATTGAGCAATCTTTGAAAGCCGTTGCTTCAGGTGGAATTACCGGTCGCGAGGGGAGTGTCGATATTCCGGTACCTGTTAAAGAGTCAGATTTTATTTTTTCAGCTGTTTCTGAATATACAGGCTTTATCGGAACAACTTTGCTAATTATCTTAATTGTGATTTTTTTACTAAGAGCAATTTATGTTGCGATAAAAATGGCAGAATATGATTTAGCATCTTCCTATATGATGATCGGTTTAGTGGCTGTACAGGGATTTCATTTTGTGGAAAATATTGGTATGAATGTTGGCGTTTTACCGATTACAGGTATTCCTTTGCCATACATCAGCAGTGGTGGTAGTTCAATGGTTGTCAATTATTTCATGTTTGGGCTGATGCTGAATGTATCAATCAATTATCAATTGATGCAGCAGAATGATTTGTAAATTTTGTCTTAGAATCTTGAGCCCTAGGTATTTTACTTTAATGAGATTCATTTTTTGAGCAAATTTCTGATTAAAAAGTGGGGTTTTAATCGAAATCTCGAGTCTTGCAGAATAAGGGTTATATCGAAATATGATAAAAACAGCGTTGCAAAATATTTTAAAGGATAATCACATTGCGAAGATATGATGTTTTGCCCAAAACTCATGACTAAAGAATTAGATAAGGTATTGACGTAATACCTTATCTAAATTTCTGTTTTCTATCCAGCATTAAAAGAATGTACCATGTATAGAATTGTGAGGCAAATAATATATTTTGGAATTATAGGAGAAGTTATGTGATGGGAGAGTTAGAAAAAATCTATCAGACTCTATATTCTTACTATGGTGATCTCCGGTGGTGGCCTGCTGATACACCTTTTGAGGTGATGGTTGGTGCAGTACTAACACAGAATACCACTTGGAATAATGTAGAAAAAACGCTCAAGCAATTTGATGGAAATATATCACCTGAGCGAATCTTGGACTTATCCATCGAGGAGGTTCAGGAAATCATTCGCCCGACAGGTTTTTACAGGCAAAAGTCGCAGTATCTGAAAGCTGTTACTGAATGGTTCCTGAGCTATGACTGCGATATTGATTTAATAAAAAAACGCCCTCTGTTGGACATCCGTTTCGAACTTTTGCAGGTTCGGGGAATCGGCAATGAAACAGCGGACTCTATCCTTCTCTATGCTTTTGAATTTCCAACCTTTGTAGTAGATGCTTATACAATGAGATTATTCAGGCGTTTCCCGATTAATGCCGGAAAAACCTATATGGAAGTGAAGAACTACTGCGAAGAGGAGCTTCCTCAAGATACGGAGCTCTATAACCATTTTCATGCCCTGATTGTACATAATGGCAAGGAGCACTGTAAAAAGAAAATGGACTGTACCGGATGTCCATTAGAAGTATTTTGCAAAAAGATACTTTCTTGAATTTTTATTCTGGCAATATCTCTGATCACGAAAGTGTGATTATAAGCAAACAACAAAAATAAAAAAATATTTAAAAGACCTTAATGAGGTCTGTTAAGCATGTTTAAAACTATTATAATTTAATTTTTGGCTCAATAATTTATTATATATTTCAATTTTTGAACCTCTTTTATTATTTTTATTTATTTAAATCATAATTTTCAACTTTTAACCAAAATCAGCATTTTTATTTGTATTTTTAGTTGCATAAGATATGAAAATAGTCTAAAATGCAATTTAAGTGGAGGGAAGTAGCGAATTTATCACATTAAGTGGTGGAAAGTGGTAAATTTAGTTACTTAATAAAAGTAAATGGCACGCTATACACATACAGTTGATAAAAAAGGCCGTGTTATTGTACCGGCAAGATTAAGAGAAAATCTTGACGGTGTTCTTTTTGTGACCCTGAGTTTAGATGAAAACTATCTATCGGCTTATACACCTGAACAATTTAATTTGATCCGTGAACAAATTTCCAGTCTCTCCGGTACGGACCCTGATGTTCGTCTTTTAAAAAGAGCAATTATTGGTGAGGCGATTGAATGTCAATTTGATTCCCAAGGCAGAATCAGTTTGACGGACAATCTATGGCAATGGATTGGTGTAGAGGCGGGTGAAGAAGTTTGTTTCATCGACATGTATGACAAAGTAGATATTTGTTCGAAAGAATTCTACGAGAAATCATTGGCGGATATCAGTTCGTTGAGTGATTTGGATTTAACGAGATTCAATGTTCAAGGACTCTGATTATCATATACCTGTTCTCTATACAGAGGTATTGGAGACATTGTTGATAAAACCAAATGGTGTTTATGTAGATTGCACTGCCGGAGGTGGTGGTCATAGCTTAGGAATTCTGAAACAACTATCTTCCACTGGGGTACTGGTTTCAATAGATCAAGACCCTGCAGCCTTAACCACAACAAAATTGAAACTTGAAAGTTTAAATCAAAATAATGCTCAATTTATCTTGGTAAATAATCAATTTTCGCATTTGAGAGAAATCCTAAACGATTTAAAGATTGTTAAAGTGGATGGTGTATTAGCGGATTTAGGTGTATCTTCATACCAAATTGATACTGCTGAACGAGGTTTTTCATTTCAAAAAGACGGAACTCTAGATATGAGAATGGATCCTTCCAATCCTGTAAATGCTGCGGATATTGTTAACAATTCAAGTGCAGAAGATCTTGTCTATATTTTTCAAGTTTATGGCGAGGAAAAATATACTCAAAGAATAGTCGCAGCAATTATAGCCGAGCGTAAAACAAAGCTATTTAGGTCGACTTTTGATCTGGTCAATCTAATTAAAAAGGTTGTTCCTGCAAGGAGCAAACGCGAAAAACATCCTGCAAAAAGAATTTTTCAAGCTTTAAGAATTGCAGTGAACCAAGAATTGAAAGAATTGGAAGATTTATTAAATGTTCTGCCACAATGTGTTAAGTCCGGCGGAAGGATTAGTTTAATATCTTTTCATTCTTTAGAAGATAGACTTATTAAGCATAAATTTCAAGAGTGGGAAAATCCCTGTACCTGTCCTAAAGATTTTCCAATTTGTGTTTGCGGCAATATGCCACTAGGCAAGACAATTGGTAGAAAAGGGATTACTGCTAAGGCCGAAGAGATATCTAAGAACAGTAGAGCACGTAGTGCAAGATTGCGAGTATTTGAAATGATTTAAATTAATTATATGTGAAATGAGACAATTATGAATAATCGTCAAGTTACTAACTTAGAATATAAATTATTTGCCCGAGGAATAAACAGTTATTATTTTAATAATGGATCTAATGCAGCGCCGAAAATTCCTCACGAAATGCCGCCTGAATGGCATAGAGAAAAAATTGAACATGAGAAGCGTAAACGTAGGATTGAAGAACGAAAAATTGCACTTCGTATGCGTTCAATTTATCGTGCAGTAGGGATTGAACGAGCAAAAAGTATTGTCAATATTTTGGCTATAGTTCTAATCGTTGCTGGTTTATTTGCTTTTGTAATGGTTCGTCAATCTCAAATTGTCGAACAAAATTTTTTCAATACAAGATTAGCAAATGAAGTTAATCAATTAAACACAACTAATTCTGATAATTATGAAAAATTATTATCAGGCATAGATTTAAATGATGTTGAGCAACAAGCATATCAAATGCATGGTCTAAGAAAACCTGCACAATCACAAAGAATTCATATGACACTACCTGAAATTGACAGAGTCGTGCGTTATAACAATGATGGAACGGAAATTAATTTTGAGTCTGAGGTGGATACAGTAACATTCGATGCCACTCAAATTGAAATGTATATGAAAAACCTTAAGTTGCAGGAATAAACGAAATGAGTGATAGACTGGGTAGAAGAAATTCTCAATATGAAGATAAAAATAATGAGAAAAAGACAAGAAGAGATGGATTATCAAATCAAAATTCTAAAGTCTTTAATTCAAGTCGTCATAATCTAATATATGATAAATTACCAAAACAGCTAAACGAGAAAATAAATAATAATGACAATATGTCTAGTCGTAAAACAAGCAAACAGTCAGATTTTTTAAAACCAAATACTAAAATACATAATGATGTAAATACAACATATAAAAACTCTGTAAAAGCCTCTGCCCGAAGAAAAAATAAAATTAAATTTGCTGGTAATAGTAATAATCGAAAAACTGACAACGATAATAATTATAAAACCGGTAATGAGAGTAAGCAAATAGTATCCGGAAGTAACAATTCAAAATATAAAAAAATTACTTATAGAATTCGTATTAATCGAATTGCAATTATATTGGTTTCTGCTTTTATTTTATTTGTAATTGTTTATCTAGCAACGGTGTTATATGATGTCCAAATTAACAAGCATGATGAAATGTCTAAAATAGCAAACGATCAATATTATCAAAAAATAAAAACAACACCGAGACGTGGGGATATTTATGATCGAAACGGTAAAATGTTAGCGACTACAATTAATATATATCGAGTGGGGATTACACCGAAGCATGTTTATTCTTTAATCGATACGCAGACACAAACTGAAATAGCCCAAAGTATTGCCGGCGTTTTAAACCTTGATGCGGATAAAGTAAAAGCTGAATTGGAAAAAAAGGATGAAACATATATTCAATTGGCAAAAGATATATCACAAGAAAAAGCAGAACGTTTAGATCAATATTTAAGTGTCAATAAAATTGGTGGTGTTCGACTTGACGCTGAGCCTGAACGAGTATTTTTCAATGATAATATAGGAAGCCAGATTATTGGATTTGCCAGTTTGAACAGTGATGTGCTGGAAGGTAGATTGGGGATTGAGTACGAACTGGATAGTATTCTATCCGGACAGGCAGGTTTCTCTTTTGGAGCCAGAGATAATTATGCTAGTTCGGGTTTGTTACCTTTTTCAGAATCTACCGAGCAATTGACTAAGGACGGTTATAATGTAACGCTGACACTTGATTATGAAATAACCAAGCAATTGCAAGATTACCTTGAACGGACCTTGATTTCGCTAGATGCGAAAAATGCAGGTATGGGGTTAATAATGGATGTTCAAACTGGAGAAATTTTGGCTCTGGCCTCCTATCCCTTTTTTTTCAGTTCCGATCCCACAGCGGAAGTACCTGGAATTAAATATGAAGAAGAATGGGATCCGAGTGATCAGGAAACAATTGATTACTTGATGGAAGATGTGTGGCGAAATAAAGCCGTTTCTGATTTATTTGAAGTCGGCTCCACATTCAAAATTTTTACGACAGCAATGGGAATAGAAGAAAATATTACTTACGAGGATAAGTATTATAGTGATGATCCGATAGATGTTTTAGACTATACGATTAGTTGTTTTACTGAAGACGGACATGGTATGGAGACGCTGGAAGAAGCTTTTGCCAGATCGTGTAATCCGCCATTTGTTCAAATAGCTTTGGATTTGGGAGTAGAAAAATTTTATAAATATATTGATGCATTCGGTTTTAATCAGGTTTCAGGTATTCAGTTACCGGGTGAAGCGGAAAATTTAATTCATAAAAATCCATCATTGATTGATCTGGCAACCTTGTCATTTGGTGAACAGTCCAGTTTTAATTTAGTAAGTTATTCAAAAGGTTTGGCTGCCATAGTCAATGGGGGTAATTTGATAACACCGACAATTATAAAAAATGTTAGCGATCAACAAGGTCGAACTGTAAAAACTTATGAACCGCAAATTGAACGCCGAGTAATTTCGGAAAACACATCACAACGAATGAATAAACTGTTGCAAAATAATGATATTACGCAAGGAATTAACAAAGTCAGTTCCGGTTATTTCTTAGGCGGTAAAACTTCGACATCCGTTGATGAAGCAAATGATGAACTTACAATGTCATATGTCAGTTTTGCACCGATTGATAAGCCGCGAATTATGACAATCATAGTTGCACAAAATATTGGAAAAAAAGATTCATATAGTACTGATTTAATTAGTCCTGTTTCCGGATTGACGAATTGGGTTCTTGACTATCTGAATATTGAGAGAAATTACACAGATAATCAGCTGCAAATTATGCAAGAAACAGTTGCAATGCCGGATATTTACGGTCAAACTTTGGAAGAAGCAACATATAACTTAAACTATGATTCGCTTATTGTTGAACCCGGTGTGGAGGATATGAAACCGGATGATCAAATCATGGCATTTGTTCCGAAAATTGGAACTGCTTTACATAATGGTTCGACGATTTTTGTTTATCCGCAAGCGGAAATAGCTGAAGATTTAGTGGCTGTGCCTGATTTTACGGGTAAAAATTTTAATGAATGTATGTTAGCTGCTGAAAGTGCCGGAATAATCGTTCAATTTGAGGGTGATTTTGCCGGATTGGCGATTAGCCAATCTATACCGCAAGAAGAGGATATCAAAATAAAAGATCCGGATGAAATGATCTTACCAGAGACGAATCAAACTGAATGGACAGAAATAGATGAAAATTCAGAATCACAAATTGAAGAAATAACAGAAGATAACAGTAATCAAGATGAGGAAAAAATGACTGCTGAGGATAAAAAGATAAATTATGTGCAAAGAGGCAGTGTAATCAAAGTTGTACTCGGATCTACATCTTTGGAATAATGAGGAGGGAATATGGCCAGATTTATACCTGCCCAATTGCAAACATGGACTGATGGGCTATTATTACAAACACCTGAAGCACAAAAACATAGTGAAAGATTTTATCGCGGTATCTCAACAGATACAAGGACCTTGCGCTCGGGCGAGGCTTTTTTGGCATTAATAGGTGAAAATTTTGACGGTCATAAATTTGTAGATCAAGCGATTGCCAGAGGTTGTAAAATGCTGATTCTGAACGAAAAGAGCGAACAAGCGATGCAGCTCTATTATGATTTGCGTCAGGGCAAAGATATACCGGATTTACTTCTAGTTCAAGATACCTTAAAAGCTTATCAAAAAATAGCGGAAGGATACAGGACAACCTTACTTGCACCGGTGATCGGGATTACCGGCAGTGTCGGAAAAACGACTACCAGGAGAATGGTTGGGGCAATTTTAGGTACCCAGATGAAACTGCATCAAACTTCAAATAATGAAAATAATCAGATCGGTTTGCCTTTAACCTTATTGGATGCTGATGACGAGGACGAAGTAATTCTTGCTGAGATGGGAATGGATCGCCGCGGAGAAATAAAAATATTAAGTGAAGTTGCCCATCCTGATATAGCAATAATAACTAGTGTAGGTTATAGCCATTCAGAATACTTGGGTAGCAGAAAGAATATTTTAGAAGAAAAAACTGATATAATCAGCGGCATGAAAAGCAACGGGATTGTTCTGATCAACGGTCAGGATACTTATCTCAATGCTTGGGCAGTGGCTTTTAAGGGCACGACAACGGTTTGGCGTATATGTAATGAATTTGAAGAAATCGGTTCGGATTTTGAAAATTTTCCTGTATTCTGGGCTGAAGATTTAAAAGTGGAAACC
>JAAYNE010000056.1 GCA_012521015.1 Clostridiaceae bacterium
ATGTACTCTTGTAATTTGTCTTTGAATTCAGTCTCAGTCATTATTTCCATATTGTCGTTTTTTTTTAATAGCAGGTAACGGTCGGCGGTATGCGCCGTAGGGGATTTCGGAGCTGCGTCTGTATCACCTGTTACGAACCTTGATGCGAGCTGAAACGCTTGATATACCACTAAAACCCCTATGGCGTATGACCGCTTGTTGGCGGTATGTGCTTTATTTATCTTTCTTCCATATATTTCTTTCTGAATTTTCATACAAGTCAAGTGATGTTTTAAAAAATTGCTGCTTGCTATCAGTAAGCTTATAAAAGGCAGAATTTGTAACCAAATATGAAAATACTTTAAGTCTTATTTGATTTAGCATATTACCATTATTTACTAATAAATATTTAACCAATTCAAAAACAACAGTCAGTATTAAGATGAAATATAATTTTTCAGTCAATAAACCTATAAAAAGAGGAATCGCTGGTACAACTAAAACCGTGAAAACTATGTCAATCAACAATGTTATTGTTTTTGATTTTTTAATATATAGTGGGATTTCACTCAATGCGTTTGAATAAATTTTATCAAATTTCATTTTACTTTGCTCTGCAGCCGAAAGTTTTCTGTCAAGATATGTTTCAGTAAATTCTTGAATAGAAATATGTTTAGGCTCTGAATAATCCATATTTAAGGAAGTGTCATATTTCAAATCTGAGTATGCTTTTAATACTTCTTTAATTTGGGATGTTTCATTTGTAAACGTGCGAATCTGTTTTATATAATTAAGAGCTTCTCTGCCAGTTAATTTAAATTCGGTTGTTCGACGTTTTAAAAATCTTAAAAATGTTTTATAATCTTCTTCTTGGTTTTCATCATATGATATGCTATGAATTAAAAAAAGTTGAGAAGGAAATATTGTTTCCACAATATCACAATTACTTTCTTTAATTAAAATCTGATTTAAGGTCCTGTCTGTTGTTAAGTAGAATGATTTTATTTCAGAATAGCTAGTCGTTTGATTACCTCGCAATTCTCTTACATATAAAACATTGAAAGCATCAACTTCAGCAGCACTTTGTGTATATCTTGAATACTGATTTATTTCTTTTTTTGCTTCTAAAAATTTATTTTTCCAATGTTCAATCCTTGCTTTGGGAATTTCTACTGATTTGTCAATTGGTTTTAAGCCCAGTTCATTTTCTAACAAGCGAAAACTTGTTATTAGATTTGTTTCATAGGCTTCAGGTGAAAGTACTTTATTTAACTTTTTCTGCTCAATGTAATAAGTCACAAAACCTTCGTTATACAAATATTTATCACTATTATAAGACTCCTCAAGTATTTCAATGTTTTTTTGACTTATAGCATGTTTTATTTCTGTAACACTTGCTTGAACACGCCTTTTTAATTCTTCGAATGTGTAACTGCTATATTCAAATTGGATTCCTTGATAAGTACACCATTTTATAACTTTTAACAAACTTTCTTTTCTTTCTTCTCCACCAATCCCAAGTAGGCGAAATATAATATTTGTATCAAGGCAGTATCTTTTGCCTTTGAAAATATCTTTTGTTAGTTCTTTAATGCCTTTGCTTGATGTAAATATTGAAAATTCAATTGCTTTTAGAAATACATTGAATACTGCAATATTCTTTTTGTAATTGTCCCAATCAATGAAGTTATTAAAAGCATCGACTTCTTCTTTTGTGAACTTTTGTTTTAGTTCAACTGGTATGATTGATTTAATATTGTCAGGATTGAATGAGCTTATATTGTTGTAAATTGAATCGTAGAGTATTATTTTAATAGCTTCACCTAATGATTGCAAAAGACCATTAATGTTTATAAAATCATTAATATACTTTTCTAAGCTATCTTCAGTAACGGTGTGATTAATTTCATTAAACTTTTCATCCGTTAATTTTAATGAAATGTCTTTAGTCGAAGGAGTTTTGACCAAGAAATCACTATTATCAATTAATTTGTCAAAATAGTCTTTCTCAATATGAAATTTGCAATAATCAACGACATATTCAAAACACTCATTTCTTTCAATTTCTTGATTATAATTCTCATAAATCAGTTCTGCAATTAGAGAAAGAATAATCGAATTTAATCTATTGTGACTTTTGTCTTCAATCAAGCAATTAAATCGAAATAAATTCATAATGTTTATCTTTTAGTGTGTCGTTGTCTTTTTTAGCATTACCGCCAACGGTTCTCAGCTATACGCAGGCAGGGATTTTAACCACTGAACTACCTACGAAGAACTGAACTCCAAATTTACCACTTTCCTGTCCTACGAAGCACGAAAACCCTGCTTGCGTATAGGTGATGTTA
>JAAYNE010000057.1 GCA_012521015.1 Clostridiaceae bacterium
GCATCAAAAAACATATTATTGAGATAGTTGGCTGCACCTTCAGCTGTATAAACCTCACCCGGTCGCAATTTTTTGAACATCTCCTGAGAGCCGTCTTCCTGATTATTGCAACCGTCTTTTTCCATTGTTGCTTTAAGGACATCTTCCTCACCGAAAAGATCTAAGAGTTCTTTATTGGAACCAAAACCTAAAGCGCGCAAAAATATAGTTAAATGAAATTTACGTGTTCTGTCGACACGAATCCAAGCCAGTCCATTACCGTCTGTTTCATATTCCAACCAAGCCCCGCGATTCGGAATGATTTGTGCAGTATATATATCAAGGTTATTGCGATCTTTGTCTTTAGCGAAATATGCACTGGGTGAGCGCACAAGTTGAGATATAATAACCCTTTCCGCACCGTTAATAATAAAAGTACCGGTATCGGTCATTATCGGAAACTCGCCTATGTAAATCTGTTGTTCTTTGACAATATCTTCTTTCTTATTATGCAACCTCACCATAACTCGCATTGGAGCAGCATAATTTGCATCACGCTCTTTACACTCTTCCAGCGGATAACTGGGATCAGTTGTATCAAACTCAGTTTCCAAGAATGTCAATTCAATATCACCAGAAAAATCCCGAATGGGCGAGATACCGTCTAAAACTTCTCTAATGCCTTCATTCAGGAACCATTGATAACTGCTTTTTTGAATTTCAACTAAATCTGGAATATCAAGTACTTCATTGATTTTCGAATAAGATATTCTTTCAACACGTCCATACTGAACGGGCTTTACCATCAATAATCACCTCTCGATATGACCCACACGAAAATGTGGTATGTACAGTTCACAGAATAATCCTTGACCGCACTGATTTAAATGATATAATGACTGTATATAATAACTTTAAATAAGCTTTAATAAGTCATTTTTTTGACTATTTTCACAAGAAATTAATTTGTGTAATTAATTGTGCATAAACAGCGACACGGTAGAGTATTCTATCATGTCGCTTTTTCGATGTCAATACTGTTTGAAGTATCTTTTGTTGTTTTTTATAATATTTTTTATAATATTTTCTTGTGATAAGTTACAATTAGTTTTCGGCTGATTAATTAAGGTTTACCGAAATATTTAATTCCTTTTTCTTCGGTAATATTTACATGTAAATCGGCAGTGGTCTCGGCATCGTCCACAAACTTATTTAAATCTTCTCTTTTTAATTGATCTTCGATTGTCGAGTACCACTTTTCCGCAGTGCCTTCAAAATAAATAATGTGATAACCATGTTCAGTTTTTACTATTTCTACATCACCCGGTTTTCTCGCAGGATCCAAACAATATTCTTCATATTCTGAAGCAAATTGTCCCACAGTAATTTCCGTATACTGTCCACCTTTATCAGCCGAACCCGGATCTTCAGAATATTGAACCGCTAAATCAGCAAAAGCTTCGGCTGTTTTTTCACCGGCTTCATATTCTGCTAAAATCTCTTCTGCTTTAGCTTTTGCTTTTTCATCCGTTTTTTCCGGATCCGCTTCATCAATTCTAATTAAGATATGGCGTGAATCATAAATCGTTTCTTCCGGTCTATATTTTTCGATAAACATTACAACCCGATATCCACCGTCTTCTTTAATTACGGTTTTATCTAAAGCCTTGCGTTCATCCGAAAACAACCATTCACCCAACTCAGGTGTCATATTGGCTCTTTGTGCAGCTTGGGTCAAAGTTGTATCAGTTTCCGGATTTTCAGTTGGATTCCCCGAATCTTGGGTTTCGGTATCAGCTAAACTGAGTTTAGCCACTTCCATCTTGAAAGTTACTTCATCAGTAATTTTGGCTAAGAAAGCCTCTGCATTCTTTTTAGCTGCTTCCATATCTACTGTTTGCTCAATTGAATCTTTTCCAATTGATTCTTCAGATATGTCGATTGAAGTATCTTGGCCGGCAAATAAATAGCTGCGATAATTCACTTCATTATAAGCATCGGGATCTTCATCATATTTTTGATTGATGGTTGCTTCGTCATATGTAAATGAGTTAGCAACTTGTTTTGTATATTTATTAATCAGTTGATTTTTTTCTAAAAAATTTCGGAAAATATTTTCGTTAACACCCGGTCCATACATAACACTGAGGTAATGGCCAAAAGTAACCTTACTTTGACTGGCAACAGATTTCAACTGCTCAATATTACTGTCAACTTGTTCCAGATCTCCTTCCTCCAGTTTCAAACCTTCTTGTTTAGCTTTCCAATAATAATAGCTGTTACTTTTGGCTAGTCTTTTAACTTCCGTCAATAAATCATCACGTAATGTACCTTCCGGATTTGACCTTGAGGCTTGACTTAATAAATCTTGACCTTGTTGGCTAAAAGCCCCTACACCTTGAAAGTATTGTTGACTCAAAAAACCTAAATAAATATTTGCTTCAGCAACAGTAAATGTGTCAATTACCTCACCTTTAGGAGAAGCTTTATCTTGATTTTCGGCTTCATCGGTTTCAGAGTTTTCCGCTGTTTCAGTTACTGCTTTTGCATCTGCATCATAGCGAACTGTAAATGCTTTAGCATATCTTTGACGCAGTCCGCTTTTCATCGCCAACCACACACCAAAACCTAAAACTATAGCTACTACAACCAAAATTGAAACTATACGGATAATCTTGCTCCTATCACGAATTGGTTTTTTGTAACCGTCTTTGGCTTTCATTCTTGCTAGACGCTCTTTGCGCTCTTGACGCACTTGGTCTGATTTCCAGACTTTATCTTCTTTTTTCGTTTTTTTAAGACTCATCGATTTTCACCTTAAACTAGGTTGTTCACCTTATAATTTGTTTTAACTCAATTATTATATATCATTAAGCCGATTTCTCAAGCCATGATTTTACTAAAATCTTAATATGCTATTAATTATTTAAACAATTCGATTGTTTTTTACTAATTCTACCAAATCCATCGGATGATTAAGCCAAAAAGCAGGCTTTTCATCTCGCAATAATTCCGGATCGATTTGTGTCCAGTCAACAGCAACAGATATAAAATTACCGTTATTGGCAGCTTGAATATCGAAAACACTATCTCCTACATACATGATCTGGGTCGGATCACTAAAACCCAATTTTTTCATCCCTAGGAATAAAGGCTCAGGATTCGGTTTGTGGATTTCAGTGTCATATTTTGTCACAATAGCGGAAAAATAATCTTCATATCCGGAGGTTTTAAGTGTGATAATTGCATTATTATAACGCTTCGCCGTAACAATTCCTAAAGGGATATTTAGTTCGCGTAAACTGTCCAGCATCGGACCGATACCTAAAAAAATACCGTATCCGGTAGCTGTGCGAGAATTGTTATATTCGAGATAAGTCTCTAACAAATCTGCACTATCTTCCGGATACTCATTATTAAAAACTGTCTCTAAGGGCAATCCGATTCCCGATTTGATCTCTTCTGCGGAATGTTCACGTTTATTATGTTTGTGATAAGTATATTGATAGCTCTCAACAATTAGAGGAATCGTATCGAACAATGTTCCGTCAAAATCGAATAATATACCGTCTATTTGCATGTTTTCTCCTTTTTTAAAACTTCTCTGATTTTTCTAGCAAGTACGTTTAAATTTAGCGATGTATAGCTTATTTAACCTATCATGTTTATAATTAACTGACAAACATATCAAATAGATACGACAAATTTATGAAAGATTATAAAATAATCGAACAACTTAACAACAAAAAGCAGACAATGAAAAGTAAAAAAGGGGTGTCTCAGAATTCCTAGCCCAACAAATTCCGCTTTGCACAGCTGCGAAAAGTGAGCAAATTTCGGAATTCAGGTGTTGGTTTCTGATAAAATTTTTCTTTTATCTGTAAAATAATACTTAAAGAAATTTTTTGCTCCGAAAAAATCACTCTTGTTCGCGGTTAGCCTCGGCAATAACTTTTTCTGCAACATCGTGTGGAGCTTCTTCGTAACGGGCAAATTCCATACTAAACCATCCACGTCCTTGGGTCATCGATTTGAGATCTGTAGCATATTTACCTAATTCAGACATCGGAGCTTCCGCATCAACACTTTGGAAACCAACATTGGTGTCAGCGCCCATACCTAAAATGCGACCGCGACGTTTACTCATATCACCCATTATATCGCCTAAATAATCATCCGGTACAGTTACTTTCAATTTTGCAATCGGTTCGAGCAAAACCGGGTCAGCTTTCGGTAAACCATTACGATAAGCAAGCTTGGCAGCTAATTTAAAGGATATTTCATTGGAGTCAACCGGGTGAATTGAACCGTCATAGAGAGTTGCTTTCAGTCTCACTACCGGATAACCTGCTAGAACTCCATTCTCGCACGCTTCTTCCAGTCCTTTTTCAACTGCAGGATGATAATTTTTAGGAACTGCACCACCAAAAATTTCTTCGTCGAATTCCAATTTATCTTCCGTACCCGGTTCAAATCTAATCCAAACATCACCGAACTGACCGCTACCACCTGATTGTTTTTTGTGACGACCTTGGACTTCAACTTTTTTACGAATTGTTTCACGATAAGGAACTTTCGCTTCAACCAATCTCGTTTCGGTAGCATAATTGGCTTTAAGTTTTTGACATAAAACATCAAGTTGAACTTCACCTATGCCGGAAATTAACATTTGTTTAGTTTCAGCATCATTGCGGATATCAAAGGTAGGATCTTCGTCACGCAAACGATTCAAACCTTGCATGACTTTATCTTCTTCACCGCTTGTTACAGCTTCAACCGCTAATGTTAAACCGGGTGAAGGTAAATCAACAGGCTGAATCAACAGTGGATTGCTTTTCGAAGTCAGAGTCTGATTGGTGGATGAAACACTGAGTTTTGTTAAGGCACCGATATCCCCGGCAACAACTTCACTCGTTGAAATCTGTTTTTTACCTTGCAAGTAATAAACTCCGTTTACTCTTTCTTCCTGATCATTCGTGTAGTTATAAACCGGAACTCCATCTTTGACTTTGCCGGAATATACACGATAGATTGAAATCCGTCCAACAAACGGGTCAATTACCGTTTTGAAAATAAATGCTGATAACGGTCCGTTTTCATCGCATGGTAATTCCACTTCCGTACCGTCAGGTTTTATCACGACTATACTCTCCTGCATCGCTGCCGAAGGGAAGTATTTTGCAATCATATCCATTAAATAAACAACACCTTTGTTATCAGCAGATGATGTGGCAAAAACCGGATATACACCTTGGCTTTGAATTGCTTTACGCAGACCTTCCTGTTCTTCTTCCGGAGTAAAAGTTTCGCCTTCAAAATATTTCTCCATCAGATCATCATCGGATTCAGCAATTTGTTCAATCAGCATTTCATGGTATTCCTCAGCTTGATCTTGTAAATCAGCCGGAATCTCAATTTCAGAACTTTTGCCGTCAGCAAATTGGAAAGCTTGTTTAGCTAAAACATCAACTAAGCCTGCCATCTTCCCATCTTCCATAATCGGTAAAACAAGTGGCACTACTTTGTTACCATATTGATCTTGGAAAGCAGACATAGTTTTTCTGTAATCGGCATTCGGCTCATCAACTTGATTAATCACAATTGCTAAAGGTTTATTATTTTGTGAAGCCAAACGGATCGTTTTTTCAGCACCAACAGAAA
>JAAYNE010000058.1 GCA_012521015.1 Clostridiaceae bacterium
AATAATATATATGGATACCAACAGGATGAGGAAAAGAACGTAACCATAAAGATACAGGAAGCAGAGGTGGTAAGAGACATATATCATAAATACCTAATAGGATACTCACTAGGCAGTATAATACGCGGGCTTAAACAAGATGGAATAAAATCACCTATGGGAAGTAAAAAATGGAGCTCATCGACTGTTAAGAGAATACTAGAAAATGAAAAGTATATAGGCGATGTGATACTGCAAAAAACATACAAGAGAGACTTCCTAACACAAAGACGAGTGCTTAATACAGGCCAAGCACCACAAAAGTATGTAGAAAATAACCACCCAGCTATAGTCGATAGATTAACTTGGAACGCTGTACAAGCAGAGATGGAAAGACGCAGCTCACTAAGGTCAGCAGGAGGCGACACCGGCAAAGGCCGATATGATATGAGATATGCATTCAGCGGAGTGATAGAATGCGGAGAGTGTGGAGCGGGATTTAGAAGGCACAACTATACCAACGAAAAGAGAGTTGAGCGGACGTGGGTATGTAAACAACATATTAAAGGCAATCAATACTGCACTCAAGAGATAGTAAAAGAGGAAATGTTAGAGGGGTTATTTGTCGACACATTAAACAGAATACTAGAAAACAAGGACAACATATTGAAGAAGGTAGAGAGAAGCGTTAAGGCAGCGATGAAAGAGGTCGGAATAGACCACAGACCACAGATAGAAACTATAGACCTAAAGATAGAAGAGCTACAGGCGGAAATGCTAGAGTTTAACAAACAACGAAGCAATGGAAAACTGGAAGCAGACCAATACAGTAAAGAAAGCAAAAGAGTGATGGAACAGCTAGATGAGCTGTTTAGACAAAGAGACGAACTAACAGCAGACCAGAGCGAAGGAGCGCTGTTCAATGCACAATACAAAATGCTAGCTAAGTTCTTAAAGAATGAGAGAAAGCAGGAGAAGTTTGATAAGGATGTATTCATGAAACTAGTAGCTAAAGTAGTCGTGAAAAGCAGAAAGGACATAACCTTCGTATTCAATGATGGGACGGAGGTGAAGGCGAAGATGCAAGAGATATACTAGAGGAGTACCATTAAGGGTGCAAAAAAGTTTTATTTGTTTGGAGTTTATGATAAATTTAACATTGTTTTTTCAACTGTTAATTGATATAATAAAGTAGAATAAATTTATAAAGGTCAAGGTAATAACGTTAATATAAAGCCTTGGCATCACAGATATTAGCTTTGATTTATACTGGAATAAAAGGAGAGGAAATGAAGATTAAGAAAATTTCACGTGGGATATCAGAAGATTTTGCAAAAAGAATAGCAGAAAACGAATCTTTGCAAAAAATTTATAATAAAGGTGAAAATGAAATTATTTGGGGAATTCGCAATGATTATGTAAACTTATATTACAACAGTGATAGTATTGCTAGAATCAGTCCAAGCTTAAATTGTAAGATAAATGAGTATTATTTTACAGGGGAATCAAGCAGTAAGGTTATAACGAAAACACCACAAGAAATTCTTGATTCGCTAAAGACCATAAAGGGAAATAGTAAAACGAGAGAAACGGACGAGAAAAAGGCTCAGCAAAAGCTGTTTATGCTTAATAACTCTAATTTAGAATCTAATTGGTATTGTGTAGATATCGAGTATGCAAAAGCTTATCAAAATATAGGCGAAAGGAATGGAGCAAAGTTTAGTCCAAGGTTTGATATTATTGCAATTTCAAAAGCTAAACCACATAGAGTTGCCATTATAGAGCTCAAATATGGAAAAGGCTCATATGTAGGTGTTAGTGGAATAAAAAAGCACATACAAGATTTTTGCAAATTTCAAAACGAAGGCCATTATAATGACTTGTTTAAGCAAGAAATGATTAATATAATTGTTAGCCTAAAAGCAATTGGAACAAATGTACCAGACTGTTTTAATGGCATCAAAGTAAAAGATTTTTGCCAAAAGCCTGAGTTTTACTTTATTACGCTTGACAATAATGCTGATGATGGGGCGAGCGCTCCCAAGCAAACTTGTGGCGGATACTTGTTTGAAAATAATGCCAAGTGGGGCTCTAAGAGATTTTCTAAAAATAACGTTGAGAAAGAATTTGGGGATATTACTCTTGAAACTAACGAGAAACTCTATGTAAAGTTCTTATTTTCAAAACAAACGATAAGAAATTTGACAATAAATGATATTATCGATGGTGCATACGACAAGGATTAGGAATGAAAATAAAAATACATAGGGGTTCGCATCAAATTGGCGGTAGTATAACAGAGATAAAAACAGAGAGCGCCCGAATTATTATTGATATAGGGTCTGAGTTGCCTTCTGCCGATACAAAAAAGGTTGCCAATTTTGAAATAGAAGGAGTAACAGCAGGAGTGCCTGACTGTGACGGTGTTTTTATAACGCACTATCATGGTGATCACGTAGGAGAGTTTGAGAAAGTTTTGCCAGAGGTCCCAATTTATATGGGGGAAGTCGCTAAGAAAATCTATTTAACTTTGCAGCGAAAGATAAAAAGGGGCAAGCCTGATATAGTAGAGATGTTTAAAACTTTTGAAGCAGGTAAGCCAATAATAATTAAAGATATTAAGATAACTCCTTATATGATAGATCATTCGGCTTTTGATGCATATATGTTGTTGATAGAAGCTGAAGGCAAGAGAATATTGCACACAGGTGATTTCCGTATGCACGGCGCAAGAGGCCGTAAGATGCCCGCCGTTTTTGAAAAATATGCTAAAAATATAGATGTTCTTATTATAGAAGGCACTATGCTTTCTAGGTCGGGCGAAAAAGTTATGACTGAACATGAACTCGGAAGAAAGGCAAAAGAACTAATTCAAGATAATAAATCAGTTTTTGTGTTTTGCAGCTCGACAAATATAGATTCTATAGCTCAATTTTATAGCGCAACAATACAAAGCAAAAAGCCCTTTATTGTTATTGATGATTATCAACAAGAAATTCTTAAAATAGTAACAAATAATAGTAGATCGTCATTGTACGATTTTAGCAAACAAAAAATATATGCTTACAGCACACGCAATAAGAAATTACACGAATACATGAAAGATCGAGGTTTTTGCATGCTTATTCGTGCCGGTAAGATATCAGAAAAAGTAGTGAAAGAATTTCCTAATAGTTTGCTAATATACTCAATGTGGGAAGGTTATTTAAATAAAAACCATACAGCCTTTAATGAGAGTATAAGCAACATTGTTGGTACAGCAAAGGAAGTGGGTAGCAAATATCAATACTTGCATACAAGCGGACACGCCACAGTGGATGACATAAAAAAGGTTTGCGAAATAACTAATGCAAAAATGATAATTCCAATACACACTGAAGCCCCTGAGGTTTTTACTAAAATGAGTATCGCCGGAGAAATTGTGCTCTTGAAAGATGGTGAAGGAGTGACAGTATAGTGGGAAAAGGCAAGGCTAAAAACGAGAGTAAGAATGATATTACATTTGAACAACTATATTATAGATACAAAGAACATCCAACAGAATGGACTTTGAGCATGGTTATTCGTGAACTATGCAAAATGGAAAAATTGTGGTTCTCGGCTAAAGTTAAAATGCCAAAAGAATTTGAAGAGCTTGCAGGTAGCAGTGGAGCTATCCCTATATTGCACGATGATGCAGAGGTACGAGGGAATGTTTTATTAAGCGAAGATGGAGCAAAGCTTTATCTTGTTTTTACAGATGTAGACAAGTTTTTAACATATAGAGATTGTTTCAAAAGAGATAGTGAGATGTTGGCAATTGGAAAGACTAGAATGAGAGATATTTTGAATATTGTGCAAGAGCATGAAATAACACATATTTTGATAAACTACACGCATGGAGCACAAATTGTTTTAGATGAAAGGTCAATAGAAATAATAAGGCAGACGATCGTAGACATAGAGAAAGAATACGATGAGGAGAGTGATAAAAACTATAATCAAGGGTGGGAATATAAAGAAGAAGCACATCAAATATATTTTGGAATAGGTGTCAAAAAAGACAGAGAAGCAGCTTTGCAATTATATTCAAAAGCTGCACAGCTGCTATTGACCTCAGCAGAAAAAGGCAATATAAGAGCACAATATGATTTAGGGTTATTAATCCGCAACGGAAAAGGTGTAGAGCAAGACTTTAAGAAGGCAGCATATTGGCTAAGGAGATCGGTTGAAAACAGTGACAATTGCGAAAAGAGGAGGATAGAGGAAATCATTTTGGAATTTAAATTTTATGATAAAAGTGTCAAAAATGGCGAAAAACAGCTAAAAACTCACCAAACTTGATTTATTTAGCACGTCAACTTGAATTATTTTGAGAATTTAAGAGAGCGCCAAAAAAGCGACCAACAGAACGAAAAGTGGAACAGAACAAAAAGTGAGAAAAGCGGTAAGTTCAAACCCCTTCAAACATAGGTGTACAATAGACGCGGAACAATAAGTGAGTAATTGAAGGTGAATATGTAGAAAGTCCTGTAAAAAGAAGCAAATACAGGGCTTTTTGGCATAAAAAAACACGACGTCGGTACTGCCGTTGCGCCGTGTCTGTGTGGCGACGGCGAACAAAAAGGCGTAAATTTTGGTAAAATAATATTGCATTTTTGATGGGGAACAAAAAGGAATGTATATAGTAAAATGAAATTGGGTCAAAAAAGGCGCTAACAGCGGTTTGAAATTGGGTCACCGAATATAGTAAAATACTCCTGAGAAATAAAGTTTAAGGGGGTAAAAAAATACGAGGTGATAAATATCATGGATAAGAACCAAATAATAGTCGACCACAGAAACGGCAAATCCAACAGAACGATAGCAAAAGAGCTTGGCGTCTCAAAAAACACAGTAAATAAATATGTTGCT
>JAAYNE010000059.1 GCA_012521015.1 Clostridiaceae bacterium
TATGAACTCATTCCAATGGATGATAGTAACGAGAATTTCCTGAATGAAGAAAATGACGAATACAACATTAGCATTGATGACACAAGTGAAAACGAGACTGCGATAATATGGCTTCGTCAGATAATTGCAGAAGTTGAGAAGGCGAAAAAGGAAAACAGATTGCCATCATTTGTAATTCCACGTCAAGGATATATTGAGGCAATCAGTGTTCCGGCGCATTTGTATAATCCTCTTCTGTGTCTATCCAAGGGAAACTTAGAGTTAGGGATATCTCCCGTTGCACTTAATGAGGATGAGTTAAAATTTGTCAAAGCACTTCAAAACTATATCATTAATCATACTGATATCTTTGCGGATAAAGAAATATACCTAATCCGTAATCGCAGTAAAAAAGGTATTGGTTTCTTTGACGATGCAGGTTTTTACCCAGACTTTATTATGTGGATGATTACCGGAGAAAAGCAATATATTACATTTATCGAGCCTCATGGAATGGCAAGAGAGTCATTTACATCAAGTAAAGTTGGTTTGCACAGTCGATTAAAAACCGAGATAGAGGCAAAGCTTAAAGTTCCATCTGTGACACTGAATTCCTTCATACTATCTACAACAAAATATTCAGACCTTGTAGATAAAAGTGTAACTGTTGAAGTATGGAACGCAAATCATGTATTGTTCATGGATGATAGTAAGTACATTGAGATGATTTTTGACAAGCTGAAATGATTACGCTTTGCAACAAGCTTTTGTTATAACTATGAAAATAAGGATGGATGCGAATGTATAAATTGCTTTATAGCACTGATTACGGGAAATATTATGTAGGAAAATGCGAAGAAACAATAAGCCGTCTGAATCTTAAAGGGAAAGTACAGCTTATCTTAACATCTCCGCCATTTCCACTAAACAACAAGAAGCAGTATGGTAATTTAACTGGGGATGATTACTTGCAATGGTTCAGTGGACTTGCTGAGCTATTCTCAAGTGTGCTTACCCCAAACGGATCGATTGTAATAGAAATGGGAAATGCATGGGAAAAAGAGCGCCCTGTACAATCACTCTTAACTCTTAATTCTCTATTAGGTTTTGTAAATAACGAACGAGCTGGTTTGAGATTATGTCAAGAATTTATTTGCTATAATCCAGCGAGACTACCTTCACCAGCTCAATGGGTTACTATCAATCGTATCCGGACAATTGACAGTTTTACGCATGTTTGGTGGATGTCAAATTCTGATTTCCCCAAAGCAGATAATCGAAGAGTTTTAAGACCTTATAGTAAAAGTATGAAGCGGCTTTTAAAGTCTGGAAAATTCAATTCTGGTAGGCGACCATCCGAACATGTTATCAGTGAAAAAGGCTTTTTGTCAGATAACAAAGGAAGCATATCACATAATGTACTTGAATTGGAGCAGATAGATGAGAACAAAGAATTACGCCTTCCATATTCGATGTTTAGTATTTCAAACACTAAATCAAACGATTTTTTTACAAAGACATGCAAGGATCGCGGAATAATACCTCATCCTGCACGTATGCCTCTAGAATTGGCGAGTTTCTTTATTGAATTTCTTACAGACGAAGGCGATATTGTTCTTGATCCATTTGGAGGAAGCAATACGACTGGATTCTGTGCCGAAAGAGCAAAACGTAAATGGATTAGCATTGAGGCGAATGAAGATTACGGAAAGCAATCAATGATTCGTTTTGAAGATCCTTCATTAAAAGCAAAAATTAAAACGGAGGAAAATAATTATGGGACTGATGCAAGAATTACAGAACTTGGCAATAGTTGATATTTTTAAAGAAGCAAAAAAGCCCGAGTTGTTTGTTGGAAGGCCGTTTTACCTTGATTTTGATAAAGCATATCTACTGATAACAGATGCTTGGAAAGAAAGGATAGGTGGTATTCCTCAAGGTACCTTTATCCTTGCTTTTTATGAAAATGAAAATGATGACGTCGATGAGTGTCTATTACTAAGAGCCCTTAGGCCGGCGAAATTACCAACTGATAATGATGTAATTGCATCTATGGTTGAATACTATAAAGATAATTTAAAAACATCAGGTAAAAAGAGTCAGCTTGATGACTTCACAAAATACACATTTAGTTTTTCAGGGCTCGAATGTCGAATTTTAGGAACATTCTTCCGTGACAGTAATGGGAAAATTCAATTTGGTGCTGATGTTGAAAATTATTATAGCGCTCACAATTATGTTGCTTACAAACCAGTAGGAGATATACTTGAGCAAATCGTAAACTTTAGAGATGGCAATGGGGCAATAGGTAGCACAACAGATTATCGAATTGGTAAGATTAGGTATAGCTCAAGTCGTCGTTTCCAAGAAAAATTTACTGATGTTCCTGTTTATGTTAGCCCAAGTGATTTTCTAGGAAAACGTACTGCCCTTTTTGGTATGACAAGAACCGGCAAATCAAATACTGTTAAGAAAATTATAGAAGCTACAACGGAAATAAGTAATAAAGCCAAAGAGATATGTACAAATGTATCAACAACCTCGCCTACTGATAATATCCAGCAGTTTAATAATGATGGAATTCCAAAATATAAGGTCGGACAGATAATCTTTGACATGAATGGTGAATATGCAAATGCAAATTTGCAGGATGAAGGAACAGCCATATTTGAAAAATATTCAAACATTACAACACGTTACAGTGTCCTTGAAAAACCTGGTTTCAAAGTTTTAAAGGTAAACTTTTTTAAAGACATTGCTGTAGGATTTGAATTGATCTGCAGCCTACTTGCAGATGAAACTGGCGATTACATAAAGAGCTTTATTTCTGTTGATCTTGAAGAACCGGAGGATAAATTTGGGTCAGCATATACTAGGTGGGCCCGAAAAGTATCCGTTTACCAATGCTGTTTAAAAGCTGCAGGGTTTACAGTTCCAAAAAATCATATAGTTAAATTTTCTGGGCATAGAGACATTAATAGCAAGATAATGTCAGGGAAGACACTTGATCCTTCTAGTGGAATAAGCCTCGACGACGCAATTGCATTTTGGACATGGGTAGCGGATAACCAAGATGATCCGTTTTTTGTAAATTATCGATCAAAAAACGGACATGACTGGGTAGATGAAGATTTAAAGGCTCTTTTGGTTTTCTTGACCAGAAAACGTAATTTATCTGGTGCGGCTAGTCTGAGCGGGTTTAGAAAGCTGGTATCGCTGAAAGATTATCACACCATACAATCAGATACATCCTTTGAAACAGATATTGTTGACTGCCTAAGACGCGGAGAAATTGTAATTATCGACTTATCTCAGGGAGATCCGAATATTCAAAAAACATTTGCAGAAAAAATCTGTTTAAGCGTCTTCAAAAACTCTATGGATAATTTTGTTAATAACCGCCCAAATAACTTTATTCAGTTTTACTTTGAGGAAGCACACAACCTATTCCCACAAAAGGATGATAAGGATTTGAGCCGAGTATACAATCGGATTGCAAAGGAAGGCGCAAAATTAAACATCGGATTAATTTATGCAACACAAGAAGTAAGTTCCATCTCATCAAATATATTAAAGAACA
>JAAYNE010000060.1 GCA_012521015.1 Clostridiaceae bacterium
CAATGGAAAAAGACGGTTGCAATAATCAGGAAGACGGCTCTCAGGAGATGTTCAAAAAATTGCGACCGGGTGAGGTTTATACAGCTGAAGGTGCAGCCAACTATCTCAATAATATGTTTTTTGATGCGAATCGTTATGACTTGGCTCATGTCGGTATCTATAAATTAAACAAAAAATTGGCCCTCAGCAGAAGAATTGTCGGTCATCGCTTAGCTCAAACCGTAGTAGATAAAAATGGTGAAATAATTGCAATGGATGGTGATGTTATCTCAATTGATGTTGCGGAAACTATTCAAAATGCCGGTGTTAACAGCGTCGATATATTTCCCCTCAAACGTGAAGGGCATTCAATTATCGAATATGAAAACAGTGTAAGAGTTATCGGTAATAATTCGGTCGATGCACTTGCTTATCTGGTTAATCAAATGCCTGAGATTGAATTTGCTGATTTGAATTTAGATGAATTAGGTATTACGGAAAAAGTTTACACTCCTGTAATGGATGAAATAATACTTGAAGCTGAACAAACGGAACAGCCGATAGAAAAACTCAAAAGTTTAATCAGATCGGCAAAAGAGCAACTTTGTCCTATGCATTTAACAATCGACGACATTGTAGCAAGTATTTCTTATTTCTTAGGTATTCGCTATGGTATAGGTCATACTGATGATATTGATCATTTAGGTAATCGTAGAATCCGTTCAGTTGGTGAATTGTTACAAAATCAAATGCGTGTCGGTTTTACCAGGATGGAACGTGTCGTGCGTGAGAGAATGCAAGCGATGCAGGATATCAATGAAGCAACACCTAAACAGATAATCAATACAAGACCGATCAGCGCTGCAATTAAAGAATTTTTTGGTTCATCACAATTATCACAATTTCTGGATCAACCGAATCCTTTAGCAGAATTAACACATAAACGTCGTTTATCAGCATTAGGTCCGGGTGGCTTATCACGTGAGCGAGCTAATTTCGAAGTACGTGACGTTCATTCATCACATTATGGAAGAATGTGCCCGATTGAAACGCCGGAAGGTCCGAATATCGGTCTGATTAACTCTTTGGCAACCTATGCCAGAGTAAATCGCTATGGTTTCTTAGAAACTCCATATCGTGTCTATGATAGGGAGAAAGGTACTGTTACCGAAGAAATAAAATATTTGACAGCTGATGAAGAAGATTATTTCAATATTGCACAAGCGAATGAGCCGCTGAATGATGATGGCAGTTTTGTCAACACAAGGATTTTCTGCCGTTATCGCGATCAATTCTTGGAATTGCCACCGGAAGAAATTGATTATATGGACGTTTCACCCAAACAATTAGTTTCAGTTGCGACCGCCTTGATACCTTTCTTAGGCAATGACGACGCTAACCGTGCTTTGATGGGTTCGAATATGCAACGTCAAGCTGTTCCTTTAATCAAACCGGAAGCGCCGACAATTGGTACCGGTATGGAATATAGAGCAGCCAAGGATTCAGGTGTTTGTGTTGTTGCAAAACATAACGGTGTTGTCAGCCATGTGGCTGCCAATGAAATCAGAATTTGTGAACATGATACCGACAGAGAAATTTCTTATGATATTTTAAAATACAAGCGCTCTAATCAAGGTACCTGTAATAATCAAATACCTTTGGTTAGAGTTGGCGAACAAGTCAAAATAGGTGACATTATGGCTGATGGTCCTTCGACTGATAATGGTGAATTAGCACTAGGTAAAAATGTATTAGTCGGTTTTATGTCCTGGGAAGGCTATAATTACGAAGATGCTGTTTTGATTAGTGAACGCTTGGTTCAAGATGATGTTTATACTTCGATTCATATTACAGAATATGAGTGTGAAGCCAGAGATACCAAATTAGGTCCGGAAGAAATAACACGTGAAATTCCGAATGTAAGTGATGAAACGCTCAGCAATTTGGACGAAGAAGGTGTTATCAGAATTGGAGCAGAAGTTCAGGCCGGTGATATTTTAGTAGGGAAAATTTCGCCTAAAGGAGAGACTGAATTAACTCCGGAAGAACGTCTATATCGTTCAATCTTCGGTGAAAAAGTTCGTGAAGTCAGGGATACTTCAACTAAAGTTCCTCACGGTGAGGCAGGCGTAGTTGTTGCAATTAATGTATTCGATCGTGACAATGGCGATGAACTGAAACATGGTGTAAATAAATTGGTCAGAGTTTATGTTGCTCAAAAGAGAAAAATCTCGGTAGGTGACAAAATGGCAGGTCGTCATGGTAATAAAGGTGTTGTTTCTTTGATTTTGCCTCAAGAAGACATGCCCTATATGGAAGACGGTACACCGTTGGATATAGTTCTGAATCCGTTGGGTGTTCCTTCGCGTATGAATATAGGACAGCTCTTGGAAGTACATTTGGGACTAGCTGCTGATAAACTTGACTGGAAAGTTGCAGTTCCTGTATTTGACGGTGCCAATGAAAATGATGTTGTTGACGCATTGAAGAGCGCAGGTTTGAGTGAAGATGGTAAGATGGTACTCTATGACGGACGTACCGGTGAGCCTTTCGACAATAAAATCACTGTGGGTATTATGTATTATATGAAGTTGAATCACTTGATTGATGATAAAATTCATGCCCGTTCAATCGGACCGTATTCATTAGTAACTCAACAACCGTTAGGTGGTAAAGCTCAATTTGGGGGTCAGCGTTTTGGGGAAATGGAAGTTTGGGCACTTGAAGCATACGGTGCCAGCTATACTTTGCAAGAAATGCTCACAGTAAAATCGGATGATATTCTTGGCCGTACCAAGACTTATGAAGCGATTGTCAAAGGTCAAAATATTCCTGAACCCGGAGTGCCTGAAGCTTTCCGTGTTTTAGTTAAAGAGTTACAAAGTCTGGCATTGGATGTGAAAATTTCATCTTCTGATGAAGAAATTGAACTTGAAGAATCAGTTGTCACAGATGAAACATCGGATATTTCTCGTGAACAGATGGAAGAATTATTTGGCGAATCGACTGCAGAAGGTTTGGTAGAAGCAGGATTTATGGCAGGTATCTTACAACAAGACGGTACGCTTGATCCGGATGAATAATTATTAACCTAATTACTTGCTCAATAAGTGTAATTATTATTTAACATTTTGCTTTATAAAAGATAAGAGGATATATGTCAGATATTAAAAATTTTGATTCAATTAGAATAGGCTTGGCTTCACCCGAAAAAATCCTGGAATGGTCACATGGGGAAGTGACTAAAGCTGAAACGATAAATTACCGGACCTTAAAACCGGAACGCGACGGACTTTTTTGCGAAAAAATCTTCGGTCCGACCAAAGATTGGGAATGTCATTGTGGTAAATATAAAAAAATTCGCTATCGGGGAATCGTCTGTGATCGTTGTGGTGTTGAAGTAACCAGAGCAATTGTGAGACGTGAACGTATGGGACATATTAAATTGGCTGCTCCTTGTTCACATATCTGGTATTTCCGAGGAATTCCCAGCAGAATGGGTTTAATTCTTGATATGAAACCGCGTGACATCGAAAAAGTTCTTTATTTTGCTTCATATGTCGTTTTAGATGGCGGAGAAACAGATTTTGTTGTCAAACAAATAATTACGGAACAACAGTATCGTGAAGCATACTTAGAATATGGTCGTGATGCCTTTGATGCCAGAATGGGTGCAGAAGCAATCAAAGTTCTTTTGGAAAGAATAAATCTCAAAGAATTGGCAGCTGATTTACGAATTGAAATGCGTGAATCGCGTGGTCAAAAAAAGGTCAGAATTATCAAACGTTTAGAAGTTATTGAAGGATTTTTGAAATCCAATAACAAACCTGAATGGATGATTCTTGAAAACTTGCCGGTCTTGCCGCCGGAATTGCGTCCGATGGTTCAATTAGATGGTGGACGTTTTGCGACTTCAGACCTTAACGATCTTTATCGTAGAGTAATAAATCGTAACAATCGCTTGATTAATTTACAGCAACTGGGTGCTCCTAATATCATCATTCGTAATGAAGAAAGAATGCTACAGGAAGCGGTTGATGCTTTAATCGATAATGGTCGTCGTGGTCGCGCTGTAACCGGTGCCGGTAACCGTGCTTTGAAATCCTTATCCGATCTTTTAAAAGGTAAACAAGGTCGTTTCCGTCAAAACCTGCTTGGTAAACGTGTTGACTATTCAGGTCGTTCGGTTATCGTTGTTGGTCCGAAATTAAAATTACATCAATGTGGTTTGCCGAAAGAAATGGCTTTGGAATTATTCAAACCGTTTGTAATGCGTGAAATCATTAATGAAAGCTATGCGCATAATATTAAGACAGCCCGTCGTTTGGTCGAAAAAGCTTCTGATACAGTTTGGGATATTCTGGAAGAAGTTATTAAAGACCATCCGGTTTTACTCAATCGTGCTCCGACTTTGCACAGACTAGGCATTCAAGCATTCGAACCGGTTTTAGTTGAAGGAAGAGCGATTCAATTACATCCTCTGGTATGTCCGGCTTATAATGCCGACTTCGATGGTGATCAAATGGCTGTTCATGTACCTCTTTCAACTGAGGCTCAGGCAGAAGCACGTTATTTGATGCTTTCTTCAAATAACATTTTGAAGCCACAAGATGGCAAACCGGTTGCAGTACCGAATCAAGATATGGTTATGGGTATTTACCATATGACCATTGATAAAGATGAATGCAAAGGTGACGGCAGAGCATTCACCGATTTGAATGAAGCGATTATGGCTTATTCACAAAATGAAATTGAGATGCATTCCCGGATTAAAATTCGTATGACAAAAGAAGTCAATGGTGAAATCAAATCAGGCATTGTAGAAAGCACCTATGGTCGTTTCCTCTTTAACAGCAAGATTCCACAAGATTTAGAATTTGTCGATCGCAGTAAACCTGAAAATCTCTTCACATTAGAATGTAATTTCCTAGTCGATAAAAAACATATGGGTCAAATTATTCAGCGTTGTATTCATCAACACGGTATTATAAAAACTGCTGAAATTTTAGACGAAATCAAAGATTTAGGTTTCCATTATTCAACTATCGGTGGAATTTCAATTGGCGTTTTTGACATGGTCGTGCCTGATGTTAAAGAAAAATTTGTGGCAGAAGCAGAAGAGAAAGTTGCTCAGATTAATCGTCAGCATGAGCGTGGTTTGTTGAATGAAGATGGTCGCTATCGTGCAGTTGTCGATACCTGGATGAGAACAACCGATGATATTACGAAAGCTCTCAAAGAAAGTTTAGGTAAGTACAATCCTGTTTACATGATGTCTGAGTCAGGTGCTCGTGGTAATATCAATCAGATAAAACAGTTGGCAGGTATGCGTGGTAACATGACTGATACCTCGGGCAAAACTTTAGAAATTCCGATTAAATCAAATTTGCGTGAAGGCATGAATGTTGCAGAATTCTTTATTTCATCGCATGGTGCACGTAAATCGCTTTCTGACACGGCTCTCAAAACAGCTGAGTCAGGCTATTTGACACGGCGTTTGATTGATGTCGCTCAAGATGTGATTATCAGCAAAGACGACTGCGGAACCGATGAATTTATAGAAGTTTCAGCTGTTACAGTAGGTAGTTCCAGAAGCAAGCGAATTATTGAAAAACTATATGACCGAATTAACGGTCGTTATGCAGCGAAAGATGTTATTCATCCGGAAACACAAGAAATCATAGTCTGTCGTAATCAATTAATTACAGACCGGATGGCACGTGAAATAGAAGAGGCCAATATTGTGAAAGTTGCAGTACGCAGTAATTTGACTTGCCATTGCAAACATGGTGTTTGCTCAAAATGTTATGGGCTCAACTTGGCAACGGGCGGACCGGCAGTAGTTGGTGAAGCAATCGGTATTATGGCTGCTCAATCAATCGGTGAACCGGGAACCCAATTGACAATGCGTACTTTCCATACCGGTGGTATTGCATCAGGTGATGACATCACTCAAGGTTTACCGAGAATAGAGGAATTGTTTGAAGCCAGAAAACCCAAGAGCCAAGCGATTCTTTCTGAGCTTACCGGTATCGTGAAAATTAAAGAAACCAAAAAGCAAATGAATGAAGTAACAGTTGTTGATGAGGAAGGTGAAACTAAGAAATATAAGATTCCGATTTCTACTCCTTTATTAGTTCAAGAAAATGATATGATTGAAAGCGGTGATTTAATTACCGACGGTTCGGTAAATCCGCATGATATCATGAAGATCAAGGGTGCTCAAGGAGTCCAACGCTACATTATCAATGAAGTTTTGAAAGTTTATAAAAACAATGGTGTTGATATTAATGATAAGCACATTGAAATTATTGTACGTCAGATGCTGAAAAAGATTAAAATCGAGGATCCGGGCGATACTGATTTCCTGACAGGAACCATGGTGGATATGTTCGAATTCCAAGAAGCCAATGAAATGGCCGAACGTGAAGGATTGCAGCCTGCGCAAGGCGAGCGGGTATTACTTGGTATTACAAAAGCTTCTTTGGCAACGGAATCATTCTTATCTGCCGCTTCATTCCAAGAACAAACCAGAGTTTTAACTGATGCTGCCGTTAAAGGTAAAGTTGATGAATTACGTGGTTTGAAAGAAAATGTTATCTTAGGAAAACTGATTCCTGCCGGGACCGGTTTACAGCGATATAGAGATATTTCAGCCACGCCGATGATCGAAGAAAACAAAGAGTTTTTTGAAGATTCGTATTATTAAAGCGTATTGTATTTTGAATTTTCTAATTGAGGAGATGTTGATGAGGGTTTAGCTTAAACCCAATTCAGCATCTTTTTTTATAAATTTTTAATATTGGGTTTTACAAGAATATTTGTAATAGAATTTTTAAGGACATTTTTATAGATTCGTAAGTAGATTTATAATAAAATTTATATTAGGCTCACAAGATAAATTACAAGAAGTTTTGAGAGGGAGAGTAATTTGAATAGCAATAATTATGCCCGTTTAGGATTTGATATCGGTTCAACCACTATTAAGGCTGTGGTTTTAGATGTGAACAATAATATAATTTATAGTTCTTATCAGCGACATAATTCCGATATCAGAGGCGGAATTGAAATGATTCTCGGAGAAATCAATACTGAATTTCCGGAGCAACTATTCAAAATCAGCCTGACCGGTTCCGGTGGCTTGACGGTTGCTCAAATGTTGGATGTTCCTTTTGTGCAAGAAGTTATTGCGGAAACGGAAGTTATTGAATGTTATTATCCGGAAACCGATTGTATAATTGAATTGGGTGGCGAAGATGCCAAAATTACTTTCCTTAAACCGCAAACTGAGCAAAGAATGAACGGAACATGTGCTGGAGGCACCGGTTCTTTTATTGATCAAATGGCACAGCTCTTACAAACCGACGCTAAAGGTCTCAATCAACTAGCAAAACAATATGAAACAATTTATCCGATAGCTTCACGTTGTGGAGTTTTTGCCAAAAGTGATTTACAACCTTTGTTGAATGAGGGTGCACCGAAAGCTGATTTAGCGGCATCAGTTCTACAGGCGGTAGTCAATCAAACTATTGCCGGTTTGGCACAAGGACGTCAAATCAAGGGTAATGTAATTTTCTTAGGCGGACCGTTATATTTTTTATCTGAATTACGCGTTGCTTTTGAAAGAACTTTAGCGACTCAGGTAGATAAATTTGTCGTACCGGAAAATGCCCAACTATATGTTGCAATCGGCGCGGCAATGTTATCCGATGAAAGCCGTTTAGTCAATCTGACGGAGGCTATTGTACGTTTTCGTAAAGCTGATCAGATTGGTAGTGATGTACTAACTATGTCACCGCTTTTCAAGAATCAAGCGGAGCGAGAAAGTTTTAATGCACGTCATGCAAGAGCATCGGTTGAAATTTATGATATTAAAACTGCAAAAGGGCCTTGTTTTCTGGGAATTGATGCCGGAAGCACAACTACGAAAGCTGTTTTAATTAATAAGCAAGGTGATTTAGTTTATAGTTGGTACGGCAGCAACGGTGGCAGTCCGGTCAAAAGCACCATAAAAGTTTTGCAAGAGCTTTATGAAATTTTACCTGAGGATGCTTGGCTTGCTAATTCCTGTGTAACCGGTTACGGAGAAAAACTGATTCAAGCTGCATTGAAAGTAGACCAGGGCGAAATCGAAACTATGGCACATTATCGTGGTGCTGAATATTTCTTGCCGGGTGTGGATTTTATCATTGACATCGGTGGGCAGGATATGAAATGCATGCATATAAAAGATGGTGTGATTGATCATATTATGTTGAATGAAGCCTGCTCTTCAGGTTGTGGTTCATTTCTCCAGACCTTTGCTTCATCTGTTGATTTAGAAATAGTCGATTTTGCTCAAGCAGCTTTAGAGGCAGAAAATCCGGTTGATTTAGGTTCACGTTGTACAGTATTCATGAACTCCAGAGTAAAACAAGCACAAAAAGAAGGTGCAACAGTCGGCGATATATCTGCCGGCCTATCTTATTCTGTCGTGCGTAATGCACTATATAAGGTCATCAAAATCAAAGATCCGGCTGATATGGGTGAGCATGTTGTAGTTCAAGGCGGAACATTCCTGAATGATGCAGTACTTCGCTGTTTTGAACAGATTTGCGGCAGAGAAGTAGTGCGACCGAACATTGCAGGCTTGATGGGGGCTTTCGGTTCGGCTTTAATAGCCAAACAACGTTGGGATAAGGTTTCAGAATCGACGATTCTGACTTTGCCTGAACTCGTTGATTTTAGTATGGATACAACCTTTGCCAATTGCGGTCTTTGCCCGAATAATTGTAAATTGACGATTTCTACTTTTTCTGATGGCAGTAAATTTATTTCAGGTAACAGATGCGAACGCGGTGCCGGTGTTGAGATTAAAGCTGAGGATAAACTGCCGAATCTCTATGAGTATAAATATCAGAGAACTTTCAAATATTATAAGCCGTTAAAACCGGCGGAAGCTAAGCATGGAATGATCGGTTTGCCACGAGCACTTAATATGTATGAAAATTATCCGCTCTGGTTCACGATTTTTACTGAACTCGGATTTCGAGTGGTTTTGTCGGGAAAATCTGATCATAAAATGTTTGAAAAAGGCATGAGTACAATTCCCAGTGAGAGTGTTTGTTATCCGGCGAAAATGACTCACGGTCATATCCAAGATTTGATTAATAAAAATATTAAGACAATTTTTTATCCGGGTTTACCATATGAAGTAAAAGAAGATGAAAACAGCGATAACCACTTTAATTGTCCGATTGTTGTATCTTATCCGGATGTTATTAAAAACAATATGGATAGCTTGGATGAATCTAAGATCAAATTATTGACTCCTTTTTTACCATTACATAATCAGAAAAAACTGATTGAACGTCTATTCAAATTGTTGGCAGATTGGAATATATCAAAATCAGAAATTAAACAAGCTGTAACCAAAGGCTATCAAGAAATGGCAGTCTATAAAGAAGATATCCAACAAAAAGGCGATGAAGTAGTTGCTTGGTTGAAAGCTAATCAGAAAAAAGGCATCGTCTTGGCGGGTAGACCTTACCATATTGATCCCGGAATTAATCATGGAATTCCGGAATTGATTAATTCATTAGGCATGGCGGTTTTAACTGAGGATTCAGTTGCTCGTCCCGGGTATTTAGCGCGCCCGATCAGAGTTGTTGATCAATGGACATATCACTCCAGACTCTATGAAGCTGCTGCTTTTGTGGCTGAAAATGACAATTTGGAATTGGTTCAACTCAATTCTTTTGGTTGTGGGATTGATGCAATTACAACTGATCAAACCGAAGAAATTCTGGAAAGTCAAAACAGACTATATACTTGTCTGAAAATCGATGAAGTGAGTAATCTGGGGGCGGCTCGTATTCGTTTACGCTCTTTGAAAGTTGCTATGGATGAACGGGAAGCTACAAAGCAACGTTTCGCCCGCTTAATATCGGCTAAAGAGCAGGTTGAAAACGAATTAAAACAATTAAATCAAGCTGCTCGAATTGCCGAATTAGAGCAGGCAAAACAACAAAAATCTTTCCAATCTATTTTACCGTCGGCTTGCAGCAAAAGCTGCCCAAAGGCGGTGCCATACTTAAATCATCGAGTTGAATTTACGAAAGAGATGGCAGAGACTTATACGGTTTTAGCACCTCAAATGGCACCAATTCATTTTGAATTAATAGAGCAAGCTTTTAAACCGAGCAAAATCAATCTGAAAATCTTGAAAAAAACCAGTGCTGAAGATATTGAAGTGGGTCTGAAATATGTCCATAATGATGCCTGTTTTCCTACAATAATAGTCGTCGGGCAATTCATTAATGCTTTACAGAGTGGTCAATATAATCCTAATAAAACAGCATTGGCAATTACTCAAACCGGTGGAGGTTGTCGAGCAACCAATTATGTAGCTTTTTTACGTAAAGCCTTAACGGATGCGGGCATGTCACAAGTACCGGTAATTGCCTTGAGTGCTCAAGGTATCGAATCAAACCCCGGTTTACAATTAAGCCTGCCCGACTTGCATCGGCTAATTCAGGCAGCGGTTTTAGGCGACTTGTTCTTAACCTGTCTGTTAAGAATTCGTCCTTATGAAAAACTTCCGGGTGAAGCGAATAAGTTGTATCGCAAATGGATGGATATCAGTGGGGCTTATTTAAGACGTGAAGATAAAACTTATAATTTCAAAACATTGGTCACGGCAATAGTCGGAGCTTTTGATAAATATGAAATGTTGGATATTCCTCGCAAACCGCGTGTTGGTGTTGTCGGAGAAATTTTGGTAAAATTCCATCCCGATGCCAACAATCAGGTAGTCGATGTAATCGAACAAGAAGATTGCGAAGCCGTGATGCCCGGATTAATCGATTTTTTCCTTTATTGTGCGTTTAATCCACAATGGAAAGCTGATTATTTAGGCAATAGCAAATTTGCGGCTTTAGGTGGGAAATTAATCATTTCTATATTGGAAAAATATCGTAAGCATGCTAAAAATTGTTTAGCAAAAACCAACGGTAAATTCATGCTACCAAGTTCAATCTATGATATGGCCGAATCGGCTCAAAACATTGTATCTTTAGGAAATGCTATGGGCGAAGGCTGGTTCTTGACAGCAGAAATGATTGAATTAATTGAAGCCGGCGCACCGAATATTATTTGTGTACAACCTTTTGCCTGTTTACCAAACCATGTAACCGGCAAAGGCATGATTAAAGAAATACGTCATCAATATCCGGAAAGCAATATTGTAGCGATCGACTATGATCCGGGTGCCAGTGAAGTCAATCAGCTGAACAGAATAAAGCTGATGATTTCAACTGCAATCAAAAATGAATATGGTGATCAGGCTAAGGCAATCAAAGCTATCCAAAAAGAACGAATTGCCAAATCATCGGAACAATCTTTCCATCCTGAAGAAAAATCACTCAATATGGAAGAAAAAACGAAGTTAACTGATCAGATTCGCGAGAAAGGTTCTAAAGTTGCCGTCTCAGTATTAACTAAAGGTTCTGAAGCGATTAGCAAAGTTAAAGATACAAAATCCAGGGCAGCAGATACAGTTAAAGATGTAGGCTCAAGGGCAATCATTTCAGTCAAAGAAACCGGTTCCAGAGCAATTTCTACTGTTAAAGATACCGGTTCAAAAGCGATTACAACTGTCAAAGACACCAGCTCACAAGTAGTCTCTACGATCACAGATAATAGTAATCAATCTCAGACACAAAGTTAAGTCAAAAAAAAGTGTTTTATTTTCCGCACTGATCACGATACTGATGCTTCTGGCAGATAGATTCGGTTGACTTTAGTTCACCCTTCAGATAGCTTTCTACAGCAGTTTTTGCATCGCCAGAAGCTCCCAAGATTACTTCAATATTTCTTCCGTTAAAAATATCAACAGCGCCTCCGCCCATACCACCGCTGATAACGACATTTACACCGAGATCTGCAAGAAAATTAGGTAAAACCCGGGGTCTGTGTCCGGGATTAGCAATGGTTTCAATCTTAGTGATCTGATTTTTTTCAGTATCAAAAACCTCAAAACTATCACAATGTCCAAAATGTTCAGTTATTATTCCATTATCAATTGCCACAACAATTTTTAGCATTTTATATCCTCCATTTTTTTAGATTATTATTTTACTACCTGCTGCCAGATAATCGACTCTTTCGCCCATAGCAGCTTTCAGTCTTTGATAAGGTTCTATTCCGGTACAATGACAAGTATAAAACTTAGCTTTTGTATCCATTAGATATTCGCCGATTTTATCTATCCTTTCGGGCGTTTCATAACCGCCGGAACCGCTGAAAAGATGAAACCCACCGATTGCATAATCGGGCATTCGTCCTTTGAGCGAATAAAAATGGTCAAGAATATTTACAATACCATTATGAGCGCAGCCTGTAATCAAAAGTATTTTATCGTCTTCCTCTATTATGAGATTTTGTTCGTGAGCAAAAGTATCCTGTATCTTTTGTTCGTTCTGCTCCATAAGTAAACCGTTATTTGATTTTAAAGGTGCCCCTTTTTGAATAACGTTTGAGAATAGCCGGAGTCCGTCGCTGATCAAAAAACTATCTGATGTGAATACTATTTGTTTGTTTTCTTTCAGGTTTTCATCAAGTCCAATATAATCTAATTTATTATTTGGACGGGTAGCATAATATTTGTTAAAAGCAAGTTGATGTATAAATATCGTGGCCTTTGTGTTTTTATTTAAAAAAGCTTTTAGTCCTCCTCCATGGTCGTAATGCCCATGAGAAATTACAAGGAAATCAATATCTGCAATATTTACATTAAGTTTTTTTGCATTTTCCAGAAATAAATCGCTCGCGCCCACATCGAACAAAACTTTATGTTCCTTCGTTTCTATGTATAGGCTAAGTCCATGTTCGCTACCAAACTCTTCTGATATTGCTGTGTTTTCTACGATAGTTTTAATTAACATAATTTAGTCACCACCTTTTTCAAAAAGCATATTTATTATCTTGTGATAAACTTCTTTAATTGCTGTACCTGATGTGCAATCTATGTCAACAATAGTCTGCCCATTATTGGTAGCTTTTACTGCATCAGGATCAAACGGTATCCTGCCAATATATGGCAAATTTTGTTTTTGACATAATTCTTCAATTATTTCTGTGTTTTCAATGTTGGTGTCATATTTATTGACACACACGGCCATTTTAATTGCAAAATTTGCTGCTGTATTTACAATGCGTTCCATATCACTAATGCCGGATATTGTCGGTTCGGCGACAATCAAAACCATATCTGCACCACTAAGCGATGCGATAACAGGACAGCCAATGCCGGGCGAACCGTCGATAATGGCAAGACGGGCATTAACTGCTACTGATTTCATTCGTTTTTTTACTTCAGTGACAAGCAATCCTGAGGTACCGCTACCCATTTTGAGTTGTGCTGTCGAGAAAATTTGTTCAGCATCAGAGTAAAGCATCATTTCTCCATCCATTGAAGGCATCATAGTAATTGCCTTCATGGGGCAAACATATTCGCAAACTCCACAGCCTTCACATGCAAAAGGATTAATGCTAATCTTTTCATGGTTTGTTATAGCATCAAAGCGACAGTTTTCTATACATTGTCCACATTGGATGCATAATTCCTCATTGATCTGTGCCTTTGGCAGTCCATAATAATCTGTTTTATCCGGTTCGGTTTTCCATGCGGTTATCAGGTGTAAATTGGGTGCATCAACATCACAATCGGCATATGCTTTGGCATTAGCAAGCTTGATCAATGCACTGGCTATGGTGGTCTTTCCTGTACCACCTTTACCGCTAAGAACAAGAAGTTGCTTCATTTAGCACCTCCTTGATCACTTTATTGAGTAAAGCAGAAAAGAGTTCCCGATATTTTTTATTTTTTCTAACTGCTATCTTGGCTTGTGAATTCAATTTTCCAAGGTCAGTATCAAACGGAATTTTTGTCAGAATTTTAATGTTATTTTCAATACAGAAATTTTCCGCCGGATTTTCTATATCTAAACATTTGTTGAGAACTACTCCGAATGGCTTATTAAATAATTTGACCAGTTCGTATACTATGTTGAGATTGTGAACGCCGAACAATGTAGGTTCAGCAACTAACATACAATAGTCCGTGTCTTTGATACTTTCCATCACAATACAAGCGCTTCCCGGAGGACAGTCAATAATTATATGCTTATTTGTTTCTGTTTTTTTATCAAATAGTAGTTTTTTGATGATGGGAATTCCTGAAGATTCACCTATATTCATGATTCCCGTATAAGTATCTACATTGCCGGAAATTCCTTTTTGAACTTTGCCAATAACTTTTTCTTTTTCTGTCAATGCTTTTTCAGGACAAACCAGGTTGCACCCACCACAAGAATGGCAGATATCGTCAAAAACAACCAGATTATCTTTGACATAGGCAAGAGCATTATATCTGCAAAAATCGACACATTTTCGACAACCGATACATAATTCGGGATCTGCTTGCGGAATCTTTACCGATACACTTTCCTCTGCAAGAATTTCAGGATTAAAAAACAAATGACCGTTTGGCTCTTCTATATCACAGTCTATATAGATTGATGTTTTTGCTGCCGCAGCTAAATTAACCGATATCAGAGTTTTGCCTGTACCACCTTTGCCGCTGAGTACGGCTATTCTCATATTAATAGTCTCCGTTTCCGTGAAAACCGGTATGAATTTCATCGAGCAATGAGAGTTTACCGGCAATCAAAGCATCGATGTTGTCTTTTGCTGAACCCTCGATTGATTTATAGATTTTTATTTCAGCAGATTTCAGTACTTTAGCTGCATTTTCTCCCAAACGGAGAACAAGCAAAG
>JAAYNE010000001.1 GCA_012521015.1 Clostridiaceae bacterium
CCGGAAGAATGTTGTGAGTATTTTGTGCAGCAATTGTCTGACTTAAATTTCGAAAATGCTATGGCAACTTATGCAACAACCTCCAGAGCAGAAAATTTTAATTTTCAAGCATATGTGGAGCGTATAGGGGTATATTCATATTATCAGATGCCCTTACCCAATCTTACAGAAAAATCTAAAGAAATAGCTGCGCTCAAAAATTTTGCCAGTGCACAATCTGATTTTTCAAATTTGATATTTGATTTAACAATTCAAAGAAATATCCCTGAATTTGATAAAACGTCTCTGTCATATACTGTTAACGATGGAATTATTTTGGATGATTACACGATTCATGACTTTGAAATGTTTTTTAACCCTGAACTCTATGTTAAAGGTATTGAATTGATCGAACTGATATCCGCTGCTGAGTTAACTTCTTATCATGAATTTCTTTCAGATAAAAGTTATTTAAGAAATAAACATGACCTAATGCAAGTTGACGGTGCGCTTGAACGCGAAGAATTTGTGGCTTTGTTTAAACAAGGTAATGAATATTTCATTGGCGGATTCACCGTTAGTAAATACAATAACAAAGGCTGGCAACTTGATTACAGTAGACCCCATTACATATTTAATTACATCAGAATCAATCCATCATATAATGCTGCTTCGCAAATTGAAGGACTAAAAATAACACCGAATATTTATTCCGATATAATCACAGGGAAATATGAGATTTATTGACAAATCATTTTGTTTTTAAGAAGTTTTAGTTTTGACCGATAATTAGTTTTGCTAAGAACAAAACAAGTTTGATTATCAGTCAGTTCAATGAGGTTTAATCACATTCGAATGGAGGTATACTCGTATTACATTTTTATCTGCTTAACTATTGATTGTTCTAGCTTCAAATTACATAAATTATTGCATTTATTGTTTAAAAACTTAAACGCAAAAGCTAAGTCAAATTAAATCGTCAAGCACGACAATAGAAAAAACAATCCATAGCATCTGCGTGGATTTTATCAAGCAAAGAAGATTGCGCTCGGTATCATAGCGTAATTACATAATACGGGGAGAAAAAAATATGAATTGTCCTATTTGCGGTTATCAAGCTAAAGAAAATGATCGTTTTTGTCGCTCCTGTGGAGCTGTTTTGGAAAACAGGGTACAGAGTCAAACTACTCCACAATTCGAACAACAAGATCCATATCCTATTCCACAGTCTGAACAACAAAATCAACAACCAACTTCGCAATTTGGAATGCGAAACCAACCTCCGGCTGCTCCACAATCTGAACAGCACAATCAATTTCCGGTTTCACAATCAGGAAGGCAAGATCAATTACGAACTTCCAGCCAAAAAGCAAAAAAGAAAAAGCCGGTACTTACAATTATTTTAGCTATTTTGTGCGTTTTGTTGTCTGCCGCCTTGCTTTTAAATATATTTGTTTTTCCGGCATCAGGTCGTAGCAGTTTAAAAGAAAAGTACTTCAAGACTCCGGAAGAATGTTGTGAGTATTTTGTGCAGCAATTGTCTGACTTAAATTTCGAAAATGCTATGGCAACTTATGCAACAACCTCCAGAGCAGAAAATTTTAATTTTCAAGCATATGTGGAGCGTATAG
>JAAYNE010000061.1 GCA_012521015.1 Clostridiaceae bacterium
CGCTTTTTGGGATGCTTTCTTTAAAGACCATCACCAATATCGTGATTGCATCGGGACTCTCTAAGCCATATTGGCAGAGCATCACAACCGGCCTTATGCTATGCTTCTTTATTTTACTTCAGAGTGTAATTCTCGCGCTTCGTGAAAAGGACGGCTTTAAGTTACGGCTGCCTGAATGGTTGAGGCTCAAGGGAAAAAACAAAAAAGATAGCGATTAACTTGCTTACGTAGAAATAAAAGAATCGCGACTCGTTAATGCTCGATGCAGATAATTGCATAAGGCTCACTCATATAACAGACATACGATAGATAATTTTATCGGAGGTGGTTTGGTTGGGGTTTATATATTCTTTGAAATTCAGGCTTATTCTCATACTTCTATGTGTTGCTCTTGTTCCCCTACTCATCCTTGCATCATTTCAATTATCGCAGTATATGACGGAGGTTACGGAGAATATAAAAACACACGAAATAGAAATCGCAAGTTCGAATGCGAAGATAATAGACTCGTGGGTTAATTCAAAGACCATGCAGCTCACAGAGTTATATAAAGCCCACCCGGAATTCTCCGATATGAATATGGAAGAAATAATGTCTACTCTGAAGATAATCTATCAATCCGACCTGGAAGTCGAAACATCGCTAGTGGCTGATAAAGACGGAAATAACATAATTGATAATTTGACTTCACGACCCAATATAGCAAATGAAAAACATTTTATGATGGCGAAGGAAACAAAAAAGCCCGTGATAAGCGATATTATGAACAGCGAAAGGTCGGGCGCCAGGATAATTGCCGTAGCAGTGCCCATATTGGATGATTCGCAAAATTTTATAGGTATTATTCAGAGCAATGTGGTTGTTAAGGCCTTGGAAAACAACATCGGAACCGTAAAAATAGCAGAATCCGGATCTGCCCATCTGATGTCAAGCTCAGGGAATATAATATTCCACAGGGAGTGGCAAAATATTGGGAAAAATTATAAAGAATTTACAAAAGGCGAGAGTAAACTAAACGCATTTGAGGAAGGTGTATTTGTTAATGACAGTGGTTTTATGCAATACTCAGAAGATGATGGGTTGAAAATGGTTGGTGCATATGCAACCGTTCCAACCACAGGTTGGAAGATTATTGTTACGGCTCCTTCAAATGAAATATATAAGCATGCAAATACCTCAAAGCTTATTTCGATCATAGTGATACTTTTAGCGGCAGTTTTAGTAGTAGTGATATCATTATTCACAGCTAATCGCATATCAAAGCCAGTAAAAACCGCTGCCGATCACCTTAATATATTAGCCGAAGCTGATTTTACAAAGGATCTACCTGACGGATTTATGAACAGGAAGGATGAAATAGGCGTTCTTATGAAATCGGTGAACATTATGAGTAAATCAATAAGAACTGTGATTAATGATGTCATTAGCGAAGCTAACAACGTTGAGGAGAATATTCTTATATCATCGGAAAATTTAACTGAATTATCAGATAGAATATCTGAAGTATCCAGCACCACCGAAGAGATGTCTGCGATGGCTCAGGAAACAGCGGCAGCTACCGAAGAGATGAATGCAACATCACTTGATATTGAAAATGCAGTACGGTCCATCGCCCAAAAAGCACAGAACAGCTCGGTTGTAGTCAGCAAAATAAGCGAACGTGCCCTAGATTTGAAAGAAAGTGCGGCTGTTTCTCGAAATACGACTAATGATATACGAAATGCTATAGATTCTGAGATGAAAAAGGCGTTGGAACAATCTAAAGCTGTTATGAAAATAAATGTTCTTACAGAGTCCATACTGCAGATAACCGAGCAGACAAACCTGCTCTCACTTAACGCTACAATTGAGGCTGCTAGGGCCGGAGAAGCGGGCAAAGGATTCGCGGTGGTAGCCGATGAAATTCGAAAGGTTGCAGAGAACTCAAAGGACACAGCCAATAAGATTCAGATTGTCACCAAGGAGGTCATAAAATCGGTTGAAGACCTTGCGTCAAGCTCGGAGAAAGCTTTGGATTTTATTGATACAAAGGTTATAAACGATTACAAAGC
>JAAYNE010000005.1 GCA_012521015.1 Clostridiaceae bacterium
CTTGAGTTCTACGTTATTAGAAATGAGCGAATACCTGATCTTGCGATTTACAGCTTTGATACTGGTGAGCGATTCGAGCCGGATTTTCTGCTCTTTATTCGCAAAAGAAAAGAACAGACTTTCTCTGCACAACAGGTGTATGTAGAGCCTAAAGGTTCACATCTATTATTAGAGGATGCGTGGAAAGAGCAATTCCTCTTAGAACTTACTTCTGTTGCTTCAGTAGATGAAAGCCATACCTTTGGTAATGAATACAAAATTATCGGTCTGCCGTTCTTTAATGAGGAGCAAAGACTGACAGAGTTTGAAGAAGCGATGGAAAACCTTGTGGCGACGCTATAGTTTTCGTGGCAGAGTTAAGTTAATTTACACGGAGGACAACAATTTATTTTGTTGGGAATAAGTATGAATATTGATATAGAGAAACAAGCCATAGGAGCGGTACGAGATTTTTGTGTTAATAATCCTTACCTCGACCCTGAATTAAACGAAAATGATCGCTCTCTAGTTTGGGATGGGTTCATTAACATTTTCTACAAAGCTGATAACAATAGAAAAGTTGAAGAGTTTTCAGGGAGAGTCCCCGTACAAGTAAAAGGGAAAAAAACATCCAATTATCAACTTGAAAACACTTTTAAATTTCCTGTTAAAATTCCTGATATTAGAGCATATTTTAGAGGAGATGGCTGTTTTTATTTTGTCGTGGTAATGAGTGTCACCAATAACACGCTTTGCAGACACATCTTCTACTATGAGTTTTATCAAAAGGATATGCGTTATTTGCTTCAAAAGTATGGAAAGCAGAAAACAAGAACTATTGAATTCAAAAAATTCCCTAATGGTCATATTGAACAAGCAAATTTATTATTGAATTATAGCAAGACATATAAAGATGGTTCATTGTTTGCGCGCAACGATACGAGTGTACCTGAAAGTCAACGGAAGGATCTTAAAAGTTTAAAGATTAATTATGTTTCTGTTGAGGTAGATTCTAAAAAATTACTTCCTCCGTTTCACTATCTTACGAAAGGGACACACAACTTATTCGGAACCTTTGAAGACGAATCTACAAGCTTCTTTCCTGTAGATCAAATTAGTAATGTAACAATATTGGAGAAAGAATTTTGCAACATAGGCGCTGGAACCACTTCATATTTCGATAAGGTTAAAAAAATATGGCAAGATGGAAATCTAATATATCAAGTAAATCCAGTTTTTTGTATTACTTTTCACCTTGACGATTCGCACTTGATTAAATTTAATATAAAACCTTTGCGTAAACTTAGTGAGCACGTTATTGTGGCAGAGTTTATCAAAAAATTGATCTCCACAAAAAAACTTCTAATCAACAACAATCACATAGACCTTACATCTCTATTATTTGACCCACAAGAATTAATAAGTTATAGCGAATGGATTATTTCGATTAGGAACAAGCTTAATTCATTGGGGGTGTTTAAAGATTTAGTATTGCAGCAAGGAGAAAACGCCAGTGAATCACTAAACCAGCTTTTACATATTGATGGTAAAGCTCTGAAAAACCACACCGCAGTAAATCAAATTTCGTTTATAAATGTGGGAAACATACGATTGCTTGTGGAGATACATTCAAAATCAGACGGTGTTTATATCAGCAACTTTTTTAATGAAGAAGAAATTGGTCAATTTGCTTGTCGCATAGATGATGAAGACGAAAAGATGTATCAAGTAAGTAAGTTTTTAATCTTAGATAAAGACTCTATTAAAACGGATAACTTTAACGCAGAGATTGTTATTAACGATATTTATAAGTATGAAATTTATCCTCAACTTCTTGGTAAATATAATCAATTGGGATTAGATGCTCTACATGTTTATGATGAAACCTCAGATTTACCAGTGCTGCTTTTTGCTAAAAAATTATTTTTGCACTTGATGACTAAATTTCCGGAGAAAGAAAATGATTTTTTGAAAATAAATTATTTTCAATCAGTTTTTAGAGAGGAAGGATCTATTACTCAGCATACGGCTGAAATAAACAGAATCATGCTTGATCATTCGAAAGATTATACAATGCTCATGTGCTGCAATATTCTGTTGTCAGAAATTACAGAAGCAAAAAAACATTTAGAAAAACTAGATTCTGAAATTGGATTAAACGAATGGCCAATTATGAACCTACTTCCATCCGATGCTTTGAAATAAGTATTTGTATCAACCACTCAGTCCTTAGCCAAGTTAAGTGGACAGACATTGATTTAATGGTCGTCCACTTTTTTCTTTCCCGCTATAATAACTTAGTAAAGGTAAAGAATGGAGGTAAACCATGAATCTTAAATCCGAACAAAAGAGAATAGCTTTTGGTTATGACCGTGCTGCCAATGGTGAAATTATTATTAATGAGGGACAGGCAGCAACTGTCAGGCTTATCTATTCATACTATCTTGAGGGGAAGAGTCTTGCTGATATCAAAGTAATTTTGGAATACATATCAATCCCGTCACCTCAAAATAAACCACGTTGGGGAAAACAGACTTTATCGAATATTCTTTCTATTATCGGATGATAAGATTGCAAAACGTGTATAAATATCGCTGCATAGTTTTGCAGAACGTGTCAAATATGACTAATTAAGTTTTGCAGATTGTGTAAAATTTGTGTATAGTAGGGGTATGTAAACTGAAAATTTATTCATTAGCTTCAAGAAAGTTCTGAGGATGTGCTATGCTCAAACGAAAAGCCTACGATAAATTACTCGCGTGGAAACATAATACACATGGAAAAACTGCGATGCTAATAGAAGGTGCATGGCGTGTTGGCAAAAGCACATTGGCTGAAATGTTCGGTAAAAATGAATACAGCTCCTACCTTGTTATCGATTTCTTCCAAGCACCGAATGAAGTAAAAAGTTACTTTGAAGATTATCGTACGGATTTTGACACCTTGTTTTTGTATCTTCAGGCGTTTTATGGTGTCACTTTAGTCAAAGGTAACTCAGTGGTGATATTTGATGAAGTGCAGATGTTTCCTCAAGCACGTGGTTTAATAAAATATTTGGTTGCCGATGGTCGTTACGATTATATTGAGACGGGATCTTTACTTTCTATCAAGCAAAATATTGATAAAATCGTTCTTCCTTC
>JAAYNE010000062.1 GCA_012521015.1 Clostridiaceae bacterium
GGATATGCTCTACCAGAGGCAAAAGGAATTTATTGATGATACCAACACGTTTATAGCGTGGTTTCTAAGTGATGAGGGGAAGCAGTACTTTTACGAAATAGATAAGATTTCTGTAGACGCTAAGCTCGATTATCAATATATCGAAATCTTATATCAAAAATATAAGGATTTCTTTGCACTGGCTGATAAAAATAATCGCAAGGTAAACATATTCAAAAATCGTATTGTTGCAAAACAATTGTTTTATCAGTTTGGTATGTTTTTGAAAACGAGGAGCAAGGATTATTTAAAACCATTTTATCAATATTTTTCTTCTCTGTCGTCTATCAAGCAGGTTATGAAGGATTATAAAGTTCATAAATGGCAGTATGTACCTTCGGCTTTCAGTCAGCTAACTTTTGCTTTTGATACGATTATGAAGTATCGCGGAAGTGACCCTTTGTATGTATCAATACATCTTGAGGATCTTCATGGTTATATAAACTTCTTTACTCATGACACGACTGATCTTACGACTACGGAAGCGGAATTTAAAGTTTTGTCAGAATATATTCAGTCACTTGGAACAAACTTTAAAGGTAATCTTGCCTATCTGTTATCTCTCAGATACACGGATTATTGTATTGAAAGATTTGTTGATAAACTTAAGAAAGTCGGCAAGTGGGATAAGACTACCTTGCTTATTGTTGCTGATCATGGTAATGCAAGCATAGGATATCCTATTCATGAGAAAGGGAAGCAAACCAATTGTTTTTATGATGAAAACTATCATATTCCGGTATATATCCGTACACCCGCTGGAATTAGAAAAGAGATAGACTATTATTGTAATTCGAAAGATATACTTCCTACACTTCTAGATGTTGAGGGAATAGACAAGCCAACTACTATGCGTGGAGTATCCTTGTTGGATAATAATAGGCCAATTAACGATTTCGTTATTACAGAATACATGGGGCCTGGATGCCCGGATATGTTGACACGTGATATTTGGTACTCAATTAGGGATGTGAGGTATACGGTTGCATATATGGTCAAAGCGACTGAAGAATTTGAAAAAGGCAGAGTGGTTGAAATCTATGATTTAAACAAAGATCCCTTGTGTAAATATAATTGTTTAGGGAAAATCAAAACAAGTGAAGTTGATTATCTGTTAAAGAAACTAAGGGTACGGCATGAGGAAATCAGAAAGGATACAATAGGTTTTCTTGAACATATAAACGAAAAAAATAAGAGAGTGTAAAATGATGAGTTCAGTAACGAATCTTCTTTATAAAGCAATTAACGCATGTGTTCCTAAACATGATCGATCCATGTATGTTTCTACTCCGTATTATACTGTTTCGTCAATTATGGATGTGATTAACTGTCATTCATCAAATGCGTATTATTTTGTAAATAAGTATTCGACGAGAATGCATGAGAAAAAAGTACGAATTTACGTTGAATACTTGCATGAAGATAGAATGTCAGATTACGAGGCTTTTGCGAAAGAAGCTTTGAACAATAATGTCGAACTTATTTTCGTAAAGCATTATCGTGGGTACCCGAATAAAGTTCAGAGCATGATTCACAGGTTTAAGAATCTTATCACGAAGTACAAGACATACTTGTGGATCACGGAAACGGGTGATCAGGGAGCCAATGGGAAGCTCAAAACGCAGAAAGTGGTTTGTTTAAATTATTTTATTTCCTGTAAGAATGATCTGGTAGCAGGAAGTAATGATCGTTGGGACACTATTGACGTATTAATGACATCCAGTTTACTTCATTCTCAGATTATTTCATCGTCAGTTGGCGTAAGGTTGGAAAACTGTGTGCCAAACGGTATGGCCAGGAATGATTCCTTGGAAACCGAGAATATGAAGCAGAGAATTATAGCTGATATTGAAAAAGAATTAGGATACAGACCACAATTTATCTTTGCATATGCACCAACTTATAGAGATTATGAAGATCAAAACTCTCCTAATAGAGATTTGCTTGGGTACTCCGCAGAAGGTCTCAGTACTTTCTTGACAAAGAATAAGATTGCCTTTGTCCATAAGTTACACAGAGCGCAAGAAAGCAGAATTGTTTCATTCCCGAAAGGCACAGTAAAATTTAATTATTGCTATGACTATTCTTTTTACGATTTATTGTCAATTGCAGATTGCCTCATTACTGACTACTCATCAATTGGGTTCGATTTCATGCTTAGGGACAAGCCTTTGATCTATAATCTTTATGATTGGGATATTTATGAAAAAGATAGAGGCATGTCGTTTGAGCCATATGAAGAGTTTTGTCCTGGTGAGATAGTAGAAAACTATGACCAACTTGTGCGTGCGATGGCGAGGATCGTCAATGGTGAAGACCCCTATAAAGAAAAAAGGGATCGTATCAAGAAACTAATATATAAAAATGCGGATTTTGAATCGACAAATAGGATTATAGATTACATCGAGGACATGTTGTGAGTTTCCGAAATCCGGGGAGAGAATATTTGAATGCAAAAAATATTTAGGAAATGTAAAGACGCATATAGTAGCATGAATGTAATTGCCAAAGCGAGTCTTTGGTTTATTCTGCTTACTGTATTTGACCGGGCAGTATCGCTTTTGACTCAACCTTTTATAAATCACATACTCTCGGTTGAGGAAGTAGGCTTGTTCGGCATATATCAATCTTGGCATTCAATTTTTGCTGTAGTGGCAACTTTTAAATTGTCAAGCGGCGTGTTAGAGGTCTATATAACCAAGAATAAAGAGGATTCATATAATGTCATGGGCTCACTTTCTATCTTGAGCTCGTTAATATGCTTGGCATTTTTTGCTCTTTCAGTTATCTTTATTATTCCTCTCTCCGAATTGCTTAGTCTAAAACCTATTTACATCATTTTGATGTTTGTGCAGATAATTGGCGATAGTCTTATAAGCTTTTGGACGACAAAAAAACAGTTTGACTACGCATACAAAGAATACTGCTATGTTACGGGAATACTATTTCTTATAAAAAGTGTTGCATGCGTATTTCTCTGTTATGCTATGGAAAGGGATAGGCTCTTAGGCCGTCTCCTTGGTTTGAGTTTACCTGCCATCGCTTTTGGAATTGTGCTTTTTGCACTTTATATCAGAAAATGTGATTTCTTAAGAGTAAAAGAATACTGGAAACCAGCAGTATTGTTTAACATTCCACTTATACCACATTATTTATCTACTGTGCTGTTGTCTTCATCAGACAAAGTAATGATAGAAAAGTTGGCGGATGTTGAAAGCGCAGGTTTATATACACTAGCATATTCGTTTTCAAGCTTAACTCTGGTTGTGTTTGGCGCAATCAACAGTGCATATAATCCGTTCTCTATGAGAGCAATTAAAGAAAAGAACTATCGAGTATTAGCTTCAACAACTCGAGTGATGATGCTGTTCTCGATGATGTTTGCTGCCATTCTTACATATTTAGCACCAGAAGGTCTCTATATACTTGGAGGTGGTAAGAGGGAATACCTACAAGCATTACCTATAGTTCCTGTACTAATTATGGGTATTTTCCTGTCTTCCTTTTATTTTGTCTTTTCAAATATCGAATTCGTACATGAAAAAACAAAATATATATTCCCGGTAACATTAGCGGGTGCATTATTAAATATTGGACTAAATTATCTGTTGATTCCGTCTTTGGGATACGAGGTGGCTGCATATACAACATTTATTGGTTATGTCTTTATATCTGTATGCCATTACTGGATAAGTCGAAGACTAATTAAAGAGGATGTATACGAGATAAAATATATCTTGCTATATTTGCTCGGATTTATGCTATTGTCCTCGGGGGCTCTTTTGGTTTACAAAATTCACTTTATGCTCCGATACATCCTTGTTGCGAGCCTTATGGGGTTAGCCGTTTGGTATGGATGGAAAAACAAAGAAACACTGTTCAAGAAGAAATGAGTAATTTAGGCATCTTTATAGTTCCATATAAGCATGCGCAAAAATCCATATGCAACTTAAGTCCTGTAAACTATTCAAAAAATGGAGGAGAAAGCTTATGCAGATTGCTGAGGCGTTTAAAGATAAAGTTCTCGTAATTACTGGAGGAACAGGCAGTTTTGGTTCAACTGTGCTAAAGCATTTCTTGACCACGGATATTGGCGAGATCCGCATCATCAGTCGTGACGAGAAGAAGCAGGACTGGATGAGACACACCCTGCAGGCTCAGTATCCAGAGTACTGTTCCAAGGTTCAATTCTATGTTGGCGATGTGAGGAACCTGGACTCTGTCCGGGATGTGATGTATGGGGCTAATTATGTGTTCCATGCCGCTGCTCTGAAAGAAGTCCCGAGCTGCGAGTTCTTCCCGATGGAAGCTGTGAGAACGAATATCATTGGAACTGACAACGTGATCACCGCTGCGGTTGAAGCGAAGGTACAGAGAGTCGTTTTCCTTTCTACAGATAAAGCTGCTTACCCGATCAACACGATGGGCATGACGAAAGCAGTCGGAGAAAAGGTTGTCCAGGCAAGGGCTCAGAAGGCATTTGAGCGCGGAGGTACGGTTCTAACTTGTACTCGTTATGGCAACGTCATGTGCAGCCGTGGGTCTGTTATTCCTCTCTTCATCGACCAGATTAAGAGAAAAGCTCCGATCACCATTACCGACCCGAATATGACCCGTTTTCTGATGAACCTTGACGAGGCTGTGGATCTGGTGGCGTTCGCCTTCGAACACGCCGAGCCTGGCGATTTGTTTGTTCAGAAAGCGGACGCATCTACCATCGGTGATCTGGCTGATGGTGTAATGAAGGTATTCGGGGAAACTGAGAAGAAGATCATCGGTTCCCGGCATGGTGAAAAGCTCTATGAGACTTTGGTGACGAGAGAAGAGATGCTGCGGTCTGTGGATATGGGCCATTATTATCGCATTGCTCCCGATGCTCGTGGATTGAACTATGACAAGTTCTATGTGGAAGGAACTGTGAGCACGGAAGGTGACGAGGCTTATACCAGCCACAACACTAATCGCCTCGATGTCGATGGCGTGGTCAAGAAGATTATGGGCACGGATTACGTGAAGGAAGAGCTGGAAGGCCGTCCGCACGCTGTGGAGGCGTAAGTAATGATAGAACATAAATTCCAATGGAAAAACGACGGTAGGCTAAAGATTATGATCGGCTGTGGCACTCGTCCGGAGATTATCCGTCTCGCTGCCGTGATGAAGCGGTGCCGTGAATACTTCGACACCTGCATCGTATATTACAACCAGAACTGGGATCCAAACCTGAGCACCGTGTTCTGGGAAGATTTCGAGCTGTACAATGCTAAAGGCGAGATTGGTCCGGATATTCTGGTGCCGGTTGTTGGTGAAAACCTCGGCGTCACCTGCGGTAACATCCTCGGCAGGTCCTATGAACTAC
>JAAYNE010000063.1 GCA_012521015.1 Clostridiaceae bacterium
GCAGCAGAACAAAAAATCAGTGCTTTTGGACTCTTACTTGCGGTTTACTATATAACTCTTTGGAAGTTAAATTATAAAAATGATCTTTTGGCCGGAATTCCCTTTTCCGGCAGAAATTTGCCGGGCATGGCCAGGTCTATCGGGCATTATGTCAGTGTGATGCCGTTATATGTCTCTGTTAAGCCTGAACTAAGTCTAGCTGATTTTTTGAAACAAATTAGCCAACAAATTATGCAAGCTATGGATGAGCAGGATTATCCTTATGAATTAATTTTAGAGGAATTAAATTTTGATAGACGAGCTAACCGTTCCGGTATAATCTCCTCAAGCTTTAATGTGTCACGTGGAGAGAAAAATTCAGCTGAAACAATACTTGTTCCGGTATCTTTGGATAATTCTGAGGCGATCAAATTTGACTATTCTTTTTTAGTTGTTTTGGCTGAAGATGGAGTCAAATTAACCCTTCAATATGATAAACTGCTCTACAAAAAAGAGACTATGGAGAATTTTCTTCAACTCTTTAATAATGTTCTGGATTCTGTCCTTAAAAACGATTTTAACACTTTGGCAGATATGGCAACTTGTTCTCAAGCAGAAATTGAGCAAATTAAGATAATAAATGATAAATCTCAAGATTTACCTTTCAAGAATTTACAAGAACTATTTCTCCGCCAATGTGAATCTAAACCGAATAATATAGCCTTAGTCTATGCTGATGAAAAGATAGAATATGCTGAACTGAAAGACTTAGCTGATAAATTAGCCACTTGTTTACGTCAAGCAGGTGTGGTCGAAAAAAAGCACGTTGCTCTTATGTTGGAAGATAAGAGAATGGAAATCATAGCAATCTTGGCTATCCTCTCGCTTGCCGGTGTATATATTCCTATACATTCAGATGAACCTGAAACTCGAATTGAGCAAATTATAGATCAGGCAAAAGTCAAGTGCTTAATCACAGACCAAGATTTAGCTCTGGATTTCAACCGGGATATTTGCATACTTCTCAAAACCAATTATCAAGAGTTAAAAGAGTCTAAAGTGAGTGAACTTCATACATTTGAAAATATAAAGGTAAAACCGAGTTTGGATGATCCTTGTTACATTATGCATACTTCAGGCAGCACAGGTACTCCTAAGAGTGTGGTTGTTACTCATCGAGGAGTCTTACGTTTAGTATGTTCACCAAATTACTTGAAAGTTTATGAAGAGGACAAGATTTTACAAACATCGAATATAGCATTTGATGCTTCTACCTTTGAGATTTGGACGGCATTTGCTAACGGTATTCCACTAGTTTTAAGTGATTTGAAAGATATTGTAGATCCTGGCTCTCTTAAAGAAAAAATTGAAGACGAAGGAATAACTGTCATGTGGGTAACAGCCAGCCTGCTAGATCAGTTAGTTGCTCGCTGTGATAATATTTTCGATTCTTTGAGAGTTTTGTTGTCTGGAGGTGACAGATTATCATCTCACACTATCAGAAAGATACAAGCAGAAAGTCCTGAACTTAGAATTATCAACGCATATGGTCCAACAGAAAACACAACTTTTTCAACCTGCTATGAAATCCATAAGTTGAAAGAAGATGAAGATAATCTGCCGATCGGATATCCAATAAGTAATTCAGAGACTTATATTGTAGACCGGCATGATAATTTGCTTCCCTTCAGATCGATCGGTGAATTACTTGTCGCAGGTTCAGGTTTAGCAAAAGGCTATTTTAATGACCCGGACCTAACTGCTGAAAAATTTATTGAGCTTGATCTTTCTACCGGCAAGAAAACTTTTTATAGGACAGGCGATCTGGCATATATGGAAAGGGATGGCAGAATTATCTTCCTCGGTAGAATGGATAAACAAATCAAAATCAGAGGATATAGGATAGAGATGGGTGCAATCGAAAGAGAAAGTTTGGCCGTAGATGGAGTTAACGAAGCTGCTGTCATTGTGACAGAAGAAGGTTACAAATCTTTAGTTCTTTTCTATTCAGGTGTAGCCGACAGGCAGGATATAGAAGACCGGCTTAAGACCAATCTGGCTGCTTATATGTTACCTGAATATATCTATCAAATAGATAGCATGCCTCTGACCAAAAACGGAAAATTGGATCGAAAGGAACTTGTTGCCTATTCGAAGAAAAAGACTCAGGACAGACAGATCAGATCTACTGAGTCCGAAGCTGATGCCATCGAGGTATTCGGTCCTGAAGAAAGCTTTTTAGATCGAATCTGGAGGGAAAGACTACAGCTCTCCGACTATAAAATTGACAGCAATTTCTTTGATGCAGGTGGCAATTCAATGCTGATACTTACCCTGTTTGATGAAATCATTAAAGAGTACGGTGAAATTATCAAAGTGAGCGATCTTTTTGCTAACAGCTCAATCCGTGAAATGGCTATGTTGCTTAAGGCAAGGCAGACTGAAGGAATTGATCCTGTATCTACTAAATTTAAGAAAAAGGCATATACAGGAAAGAGAATCAATCATACTGAACCGAGACTTAAACAGATTCGGCTATCTCTCAAAAAAGGCAGATCAAGTCTGAAAAACGAAGAAATCTTGCTCGCATGGCTTACCAGCATTAGAGCCTTTACTGATAGTTCGATTAATATCCAAGTTAAATATACCGAAACAGGTGAAAAAGTCAGGCTCAAGCAACAACTGAAGAAAGAGATTTCTGACATGGAAGAGTTTGCCAAAGAGCAGAAAAAACTTAAGAGAACATTAACAAAAAAGCGACAAAAACAGAAAGATGAGGATGATTTAGTAATAGATCCCAAGGAACTTGAGGATAAATCATTGCTCTTATTTAAGATAAGTCAAAAGAAAGCAGACATCTCAGTAGAGGAGAATAAAGCGTATTGTCTGGTAGCTGCATATTCGATTGATGAAAGAGAGCTAATCATCCAATATTGGCAAGATAGATATAAGAAAAAATTTATTGATTCACTATGCGAAGGATTTTTGGGTTTAGTAAAACACATCAAGCAAAGTAAAGTAAGAGTAAGTCTAAGACATATATAAAGTATAAAGAAGCTTTAACAAAGGAGTTTTCAAAATGGAGACAAATCAGAAAAAAGAAAAACTAGCTATCATTTTTCCCGGACAAGGTGCTCAATATGCAGGTATGGGAAAGCAACTGTATCAAAATTATGAAGTTGTCCGCGAAGTATACAAAGAAGCAGATGAGGTTCTGGGATTTCACTTGAGACGTCTGATCGATTCAGGCGACATGGCTGAACTGCAGAAGCCTGAAATTTTGCAACCTACTTTAATCACTGTTGCATATAGCTATTATAGATTAGTAGAAGAGCAGTTTGGTGTTATTGCCGACTATTATGCAGGACATAGTTTAGGAGAGCTGACTGCTTTGTTGGCAGCCGGAGTTTTTGATTTTAAAACAGCTATAGAATTAGCTCGGATTCGTGGGCAAATAATGGATGAAACAACTACTGATTTAGAGGGCGGTGGCATGCTGGCTATTTCTAATATCAGTTACGATCTTCTGCAAGATATTTGCCTTGATTATCAAGAAAAGGGAAAGCCGGTTTATTTATCAAACGAAAATTCTTATCAACAGTTAGTAGTCTCGGGTCTAAAATCTAATCTTGATGATTTTACTGAGAAAATTAAAGCTGAAGGTGGCAAGATTATTCCGGTCAGAGTCACTCTGCCTTTCCATAGTCCTTACATGAAAGAAGCTTCTGTTAGGTTCAAGGAAGTTCTTGACGAGTATGAATTTTCTGGTAGGTCTGAAAAAGTTATTGCTAATGCTACGGCTCGGCCTTATGATGCTGATATAGCTGAAATGCTTTCAGAACAGCTCATTTCTCCCGTACGTTGGATTGATACTATCAATTATATGAAAGACCAGGGTGTTCTCTTTGTTTTAGAAATGGGACCGAGCAGAATTTTAGGTCGTTTCGCGAAAGATATTGATTCAGATCTGATTGTTCAGGAATTAGACAGACCCAAAGAACCCTACTATGCTTATCAATTATTCAGAGAGAACAAACTCTTTAACAAAAATCACTTGATGGATCGCTTGCTCGGTATCGCTGTTAGCACAAAAAACTACAATTATGATGCCCTCAACTACACAGAGAATGTGGTAAAGCCTTACAGAGAATTAACAATGTTAGTCCAATCTCTTGAAGAAAGCCAACAAGAGATTAAGGAAGAAGACATCAACAAATCCGTGGGCTTGCTTCGAGAGATTCTTGAAGGTAAGAATTGTGATCCGAACGAGAGAGCTAATTATAAAAGAGATCTCATGGCAGAAACCATGTTGAGTTTTGGATAGAGGAAGAGATGACGAGTTTGTTCGCCAAAGTAAATAAATTTAATGGGGAGACGGATAGTCCGCTTGACCAAGATATAGCAATCATCGGATTGGCCGGCAGAGTCGGTAATTCAGAAAATATGAATGAATTTCATGATCTGATTATGAATGGGGAAAGTTCGATTATAGACCTACCATTCAATCGAAAAAAAGACAGTCAAACTCTATATCAGGCTCTCTATCCTGAATTTGAAAAATCAGATTTAAACAGTTTTGCCAGAGGCGGTTATCTTTCTCAAATTGATGAATTCGACTATGCTTATTTCGGCATACCTTACCTGGAAGCTCAATCCATGGATCCTTTACAGAAGATTCTGCTTGAAACTGCAGTTTTAGCTCTGGCAGATGCAGATTATGATTCTGATGATCTCAAGGCTTCAGATACATCTGTATTTGTCGGACAAAGCAGGACATCTGAAGAAAGCTATAAGCAGTATGTAAGAGCGATAGATAGCAGCTTGGAAAATGTTAGCATGGCAGGCAACTTACAGTCTGTCCTGGCGAGCAGGATCAGCTATCAATTTGATTTAAAAGGCGGTTCTTATGTAATAGATACTGCTTGTTCTTCAGGATTAGTTGCTCTAATTAAGGCTTGTCAGGAATTGAATAACGGATTGAGTGATTTAGCTATTGTAACGGCAGGTAATATCTTGCTTCTTCCGCCGGTGAAGCAAGACAGCGATCTGGGGATTTTGTCCGGCGATGGTGAAACAAGAAGCTTTGATTATCAGAGATCCGGAACCGGTTTTGGTGAAGGGGCCGTTGCACTTATACTTAAGCCGCTTGCTGAGGCTCAAGCTGATGGAGACAGGATATATGCAAAAATCATCGGTAGTGCTATCAATCAGGACGGCAGTTCAGCCGGTATCACAGCTCCCAACGCAGCGCAACAGAAGAATTTGTATCAGGCAGCTTGGGAAGATAGCGAGATAGATCCGCGTGATCTTCAATACATTGAAGCCCACGGAACTGCAACTCAGTTGGGTGACTTGGTCGAATTTGAATCTCTGGTTGAAGCTTTTTCCGACTATACTACAGACAGGCAGTTCTGTGCTTTATCTTCGGCTAAGTCTCAGGTGGGTCATACTGATGCGGCGAGTGGTCTGGTTGGAGTCATTAAAGCAATTTTTGCTCTTAACTCTGACTATATACCGGCAGCCCGAAACTTTATCCGCCCTAATCCCGAATTAGATTTTATTGAATCGCCTCTCTACATAAATACTTCACCTAGACCTTGGCAAGCAAATCAAGAGAAAATCTGTATGGTCAACTCGTTTGGCATGAGCGGAACGAATGCCTGTGTAATCTTGACTGAAGCAGGAGAACAGCTTACGGTTCGTGAAAATCAAATCAAGTTTAAATCTACCAGGTGCTGGCTTGAAAGTCCTGACAAAGAAGCTCTAAATGATTTAATTGCAGAACAGGTAATCGAAACAGCTGAAGGTGAGATATACCAGTTAAATGTTTCAACAGAAAAACAGTGGGAGATCGGAGAACATTTAGTCGAAGATAGCTATATGCTTGTTGGCACAGCTTATCTTGAAATAATTTTACAGATAGCTGAAAACAAATATCCGGGACAGTCAATAGAGTTTTGCGATGTAATCTTAAATCAAGCTCTGGTTTTAGATAAGAGACAAGAAGCAAAGTTATTGGTTGAATTAGAAACGCAAGATGTACCAGGTAGAAAATTCAAAATTTCTAGTAAAATCGACGGAGTTTGGAGTCAACACTGTACAGGTGAATTTAGACTTGTCGAGAGAAAAAATAAAAATATGAAAAAGTTACTCGACCAAGTCACAGACGATCCGCAAAGCGAGATCTTGTTGCCTAATTCCATGCTCTATGGATTTGTCAAGACTAGTCAACGTTGGCAAGTAAGCCAAAATATTATTCTGAATGAAGATTATCTGATAAATTCATATTCTCTTGCAAATGTATTTCTTGAAGAAAAGAACCAATATAATGTTTATCCAAGTATACTTGATGCTTGTCTGAACTTTAGTAACACTATAATCGGCAATGGGATCTATTTGCCCTGGCAATACTCAAAACTGACTGTTTACTCCAAGTCGCCCAGCAAAGGATACAGCATAGTAAAGAAGACAGAAACTGAGAATTCAGAAGTATTGAATCTGAGTTTGTTCTTAGTTGACCAAGATGGTGAACTATGGGCTGAAAGCGAAAGCTATATAGTTAAGAAATTCAGAGGCATAATTCCTGAAGCAGATAAATACAAATATAGTGAGAGAAAATGGATTCCTTATTTAAATGGTCAGATAGAGGAATTTGACAGCAGAAAAAAGCTGGACTTGCTTTGGTTAACTTTAGATAGCGAAATAGCAGAATCAGAAGATTATTCCGGTTACCGCTCAGTTGTGTTAGAGCTCAGTTCCGAAGAAAAACTCGATTCTGCAAGTTTTTACGAAAAAAGTTTTGGTTTAACAAAAGATTTGCTGGGACTGAAAAATAGAGAGTTTAAAGAGTTTTATTTCGTTGGCAGAAGAGGCTACCCAGTTCTTGCTTCTGAACGGAGTCAAGCACCTGAACAGGCCAGTCTTGCAGGTATGGCAAAATCTCTTCAATTAGAATATCCGTCAATTAAGATTATCTATATAGATTTAGATGAGAATGCTGATCGGTATATTCTACCGGACCTGGCTCAGTTAGATAGTCTGACTTTCTCTTTAGCTAAGCGTGGATCTGTTTATTATCGTGAAGTAATTGAAAAAGTAAAGTTAGAGGATCGCAAAGAATTAAAAAATCTTGCCGGAGGTGTTTATCTTATCACCGGGGGACTGGGTGGTATGGGGCTAAGCATAGCTTCTGCTCTGGCGGAAGAGGGTGCTGAAGCATTGATATTGACAGGCAGGAGAACTCTTGAAGATTCTGACTTATCCAAGATGCCCTACACTAATGACCAGTCTGTTGAAGATATTTTGTTAACTATTGAAGAAACAGGCAGTAAGATAAAATATCTGGCTTGTGATGTCAGCGATCCTGATTGTTTGGAAACAGGCTTAGTTCAGGTAGAAGAGGAATTTGGCAAAATTACTGGTATTGTTCACTGTGCCGGATTAGCAGGGCAGGGTTTCTTTGCTAATAATTCTTTAGAGGATTTGTTGATAACGTTAGAGGCTAAAGTTCAAGGTACTAATAACCTGGTTGACTATTTCAAGTTTAGGGAAAAATTAGATTTCTTCGTAGTTTGCTCGTCATCTACTTCGCTTTTCGGATCAATTGGTCAAGCGGACTATGCTGTAGCTAATGAATATCTTAACCTCCTGGCAAGCAAAGAGGAAAGTCAGAATATTGTGTCTTTGCTCTGGCCGTCTTGGCTCGAATCAGGCATGGCTTATCGCTACAGGGGTGATGTGCAGAGTGTTGATGACGATATCTTTAGACCACTGACTAATAAAGAAGGTGCTAACTATTTTATAAATGCTATATCACAAAAAGATCTCACCGGATCAACTTCTTTAATTATCAGTGATCTTAATAGAAAGCAAGTGCAAACGGAGAAGAGACTTCTTGCTTACTTTACACGCGAGTTATCCTCTGCTGATAAAACTGAAATAAATATAAAAGAGCAAAATGTTGAAACAGGATCAAAATCCCTAAATAAAAGACATATTAAAGCAGAACTACATAAAATTTGGATTAAAATTTTAGGACGCGATGATTTCACCTATGAAGATAAGTTTTTTGAGCTGAATGGGGACTCAATCCTGGCTACTTATATGTTGTCAGAAATTAATAAGCTTTATGGTGACATTTTGGATATAACCGACTTATTTACTTATTCAAGTATCAACAGTCAAGCAGAAAAAATCTATGACTATTACAAGGAGGTCGAAGTTGAAAAAAACACGACCGAATCTGACTTGGAAAAGATGCTACAAGATTTATATGATGGTCAAATTTCGACAGATGAACTGAAAGGAAAAATTTAGAAGGGAATAATCATGAATATCAAAGATTATATTTTAGCTGAAGTTGCTGAGCATCGTCTCAGTGTAGATGAAGCCAAAACGTATCTGACTGAATTGGCAGAAGTAAAGTCAGATAGCAAACAAGAAGATATAGCAATTATTGGAATGGCCTGTGAATTTTCAGGAGCTGATAATCGGGAAGAGTTTTTTGACAATATCAAAAACCGTGTTGATGGCCTAACAGTCTTTAATCAACGAAGGGTTGACAGATTAGCACCCATTAACGAAAATTCCCTTCTTCGTAAGTTCTTCTTCGGCATTGATATACCTATGAGACAATCAGAAGCAAAAGCAGCTTATTTTGATGATGTGGAGGGTTTTGATGCTAATTATTTCGATATGACAGAAGATGAAGCCAGTTATTGTGATCCTATTCAAAGAAAATTTTTGCTGACAGTGTTTGAAGCTTTGGAAGATGCAGGTTATGGTGGTGATAAGATTAGGGACACAAATACAGGTGTTTTCGTTGGGCGTGACCACACCACTCCGACTATGTACAATTACCTGGTTGAAGATCATCCAAGCCTTTATGGTGGTACATGGGCAGGAATTTTGGCCAGCAGAATCAGCTATGTCTTAAATTTACGTGGTCCTGCCATGGTTGTTGACACAGCCTGTTCCTCGGGTTTAGTCAGTATACACCAAGCAATTCAGGCTATCAAAGGTGGCGAATGCGATATGGCAATTGCCGGAGGAATTGCTCTTGGAAACACACCACAAAGAGCTGATGCCAGTGGAGACCAGGTACTTTCAAGTGTTAATTCTTCCGGAGAGACTTTGCGGTCTTTTGACAAGTATTCAGACGGTACTATTTTTGGTGAGGGTTCAGGAGTTGTCATTCTCAAACCGCTTTCAGCAGCTATCAGAGACAAGGATAATATTTATGCACTGATTAAGGGTTCTGCTATTAATAATGACGGTGCCTCTAATGGTATTACAACTCCTAATCCGGATGCCCAAGTAGAAGTATATGAGAAAGCTTGGAAAAATGCCGGAATTAATCCGGAAAGTCTAGGTTATATTGAAGCTCACGGTACAGGAACCAAACTTGGTGATCCGATCGAGGTCAAGAGTTTGACTACTGCCATGTCTAAATATACAGATAAAAAACAATTCTGCGGTATTGGGACAATTAAGACCAGCATAGGGCATACAGTTGGTGCTTCCGGTTTGGCCGGTGTCATACGAGTCGTTTACAGCATGCTGTCTAAAACTCTCTATGGTAATATTCATTTTACCAGTCCCAATCCTCACATCGATTTTATAAATAGTCCATTTTATTTAATTGACCGTCCGCAAAAATGGGATCGAAACGGAGATGAGCCATACAGAGCAGCAGTATCCGCCTTTGGGTTTAGCGGAACCAATGCCCATATGATCTTAGAAGAATACATTCAAGATAAAAGGCAAACTGATCCAGAAAGACAAATATTCAGTCTTTCTGCTAAGACAGATACAGCCTTATATAACACAGCAAAAGTTCTCAACGATTACATAAAGGATAAAGATATCAACTTTAATGATCTTTGTTTTACTATGAATCAGGGTAGAGGGGATTACGAATATCGCCTGGCTATCGTTGCCGGTTCAACCGAGGAATTGATAAAAAAATTAGATGATTTCTTATCAAGAGAAAAGATGGCTTCACTTCCTGAATCAAACATATACTACGCCAGATACAAGATAGTCAGCGATGCGAAGCAAAAACTTGAAGATTATGAGATTAAGTATAAAGATTTTTATGCTTTGGAAAACGAAGCTGAAGAAAAACTTGAAAAACTGATTGAAAATCCAAGCGACCAAGATCTCCAAGAAGATTTAGCACAAATGTATGCTAAAGGGGCAGGTATAGATTTTGCATCATTATATGAAGACAAAGATGTTAAAATCATCAGCTTGCCACCCTACCAATTTGATAAAAAATCCTACTGGGGCAAGCCTAAAGAAGCCGGTTCTGAAAAGGATGGCAGACGCAAAGTCGATTACTATTATGCAGATGAGAGATTATTTGCCAGTCCAAAGATAGATGTATATAAGGTTACGTTCTCTCCTGCTCGTTACTGGTTCATTGATGAACATAGTATTTTTGGCAAAAAGATGATTCCCGGTGCAGCTTATCCTGATATTTTCCTTTCTTTTGCCGAACACTATATGGGAAAGGGTGCTTTTGTAATTGAAAATATGATTTTCTATAACCCGTTGATTACGGACGAAGGCGAGCAGGAAGCCTTTATTACAGTTGAAAAATCAGATTTTGCTTTAGATATTGCTATCGTAAGTACGGAAAACCCGGAGGATGAAGAACCGGACTGGGCTCGTCATGTTGAAGCTAAGATAAAGATTCTCAACGAGGAAGTCCCGGCCGCTCTAGACCTGAATGCAATCAGAGAGACTATGGAAGAAAGACGCTATACGATTGATTTTGAAACAGAGGTTATCGGTTTTGGTAATCGCTGGGACAATAGCAAAGAGACGTATTTTGATTTTGAAAATAATATTACATTGGGACGTCATATGCTTGACGAAGAAGTTTACTCTGACTTTGATAATTGTAAGATCCACGCTTCGCTGCTTGATATGGCTCTTAACTGGATTCCTTCTTTAGGTAATGAAGAAAATACCCACTTGCCTCTGATCTTAAAGGAAATCAAAATCTTTAAACCGCTTTGTCCGGAAATATACAGCTATACAGTCAGGACAGGAAAAACGGATCAGACACAAAGTTATGACCTTATTATTACAAATAACCAAGGTGAAGTCCTGATTGTAATCAATGGTTATACAACTAAGAGGGTTAATAGAGTCCGAGATGTTATCGGCAGTGACCATAAATTTTATGAAGTTCAATGGACTGAACTGAAGGGAGATCTGCCACGAGGCAATTTATTGGATGGCAACTTACTTATTTTTGCTGATGATAAGGGATATGCAGATGCTCTCAACGAGCACTACAGCAAATTTGGCAGAGAAATCTTCATTGCTCAATTTGGTGATGTCAATGAGAAACTTTCCGATAATCGATATCAAATAGATGGTAGTGAAGAAAGCTATGCAGATTTGCTAAATCAAGTAAGAGATAAGAATGTTCGCTACTTAATCCACTTATCATCCATTACTGACAATCCGGTAATAGAAGATGTAGCAGAACAGGCAAAACAGCTGCGAAGGGGTTCAGATTCACTCTTCTATCTCATCAAAAATATGATGACAAGCAAGATTCATAAAAATCCGATGCTTATCTGTATGACTTCTTACGCTGATTATGTAACAGATGAAGAAGAGCAAATCTATCCCTTGAACAACATGCTGTCGGGTCTGGTCAAAACTGTTGCGATGGAATATCCGAATGTATCTACCCGTTACATTGATTTAGATGATGATGCAGATATTATTAAAGCTCTGTCAATCATGCTTGGTTCAGACGAGCATAAGAGACTTGCAGTGAGAAAAGGACGTTACTATGAAGAACTTCTTAATGAATACAAAACAAAAGATTTCTCCGGTAATGTATTCGAAGTTTCTGAAGACGGTAGTTATGTAAGGTCTGTCGAAGATGACGATCAAGAATTTAAATTAATTAAAGATAACACTTATTTAATTACCGGCGGAACGGGCGGTATGGGCTCTGTGATAGGTAAGCACCTTGCCGGTCAGGAAAAAATTAATCTTGCTTTGCTTGGCAGTAGAGCAATTGATATGGAAGATGAAGATGATAGGCGAGTAGTCAGGATAAATGAACTGAAAGAGCTTGGAGCAACAGTCAAGTACTATGCTTGTGATGTTTCTGATGAGAAGTCATTAGCCGGAGCCCTGGACAGGATTAGGGAAGATTTTGGTCCAATCAATGGAATTTTTCATTGTGCCGGTGTAGCAGGCGATGGCTATCTTATGAATAAAGATTATGCAACATATGCTGAAGTATTGGCCCCAAAGGTCACAGGAAGCTACCTTCTCTATCAATTGACGAAAGGAGATCCGCTTGACATCTTCTACATGGCCTCAACTATGAGCACTCTGATCAGTGCACCGGGTTCCGGTGATTATGTAGCAGCAAACGCCTATTTAGATAGCTTTGCTGCCAAATTACAAAAAGAAAATATTCTTGCTATTAGTTTAAATTGGCCGGGTTGGTCTGAGACCGGAATGGCTGCAGACAGAAACCTCGATGTTTCTTACGGTCTGTTTGAACCTGTCGACAACGAATCTGCAATGTCAATTCTTGATGAAGCGATTACTAAACATATGTATCATGCTTATCCCGGTCAACTCAACTTGCAAGTTGCAACAAATGTCAATTTGAAATCTTATATCAAGATTTCCGGTAAATTGGAAAATGAGCTGGAAAGAACAGCACATATGATGTTGGGGCAACCACAAGACATCAGCCGAATCAACATCGATGAGATCGAACTAGATGGCAAAGTAGATAGTGATTATACAGAAACAGAAATTATCGTCGGTAAAGTTATTGCATCCGTTCTCGGCTTGCAAAGAATTGATATATACGAAAATATCAGCGACATTGGTGCTGACTCTATGGTTATCACTCAAATTTCGCAAGTTCTGGGTGAACAATTTGAACGAGGCATAGTTGATATGGCAGATATTTTTATGCACAACACAGTTTATGAACTATCTGCTTACATTGATGAACGTCAGAGCAAAAAAGATGAGGATGACAGTGAAATTATGGCGGCTCAGCTCTTGGCAGGTCAAATCGATGTTGAAGATATTGAGCTTGATGAAGCTGATGACAAAACACAAGGAGAATAATAATGAGTGAAGTAATTTTAGCTGTAAATGACGTTACGAAATCTTACGGCGACAACAAGGCACTTAAAGGTATGAGTCTGGAACTTAAGTCGGGAGAAATTTTAGGACTCTTAGGTCCGAATGGTGCTGGCAAATCAACCCTGATCAACTGTATTTGCGGTTTGTTAAAACCTGATTCAGGAAACTTGAAGATGTTTGACCTGGATCTTAAAGATGACCGTCAGCTCATTGAAGCTAGAGCCAAGATGGGTGTTGTTCCTCAGGAAATTGCCCTTGTTGAAGAGCTTAGTGCTTATGAAAACTGTATGTATATCGGTGGTCTGTATGGACTTAAGGGTGGTGAGCTCAAGGATAGTGTTGAAGAAGCTTTGAACTTCGTTGATCTTTGGGACAGGCGCAAAGATAGACCGGGAAAATATTCAGGCGGTATGAAGCGCAGATTGAATATTGCTTGTGGCTTAGTCCATAAACCTACTCTGCTCTTAATGGACGAACCTACTGTTGGCGTGGATCCTCAATCCAGAAACTACATACTGGAATCAGTACGCCAGCTTAATGATGAGGGTACTACCGTGATTTATTCTTCTCACTATATGGAGGAGGTAGAAGCCTTGTGCGATCATATAGTAATTATGGATTTAGGTGAAACTGTAGCTGAAGGAACTTTTTCCAGCTTAATTGCTGAAGTTAACGATACCGAAACTATTAATATCAGTTTGGCCAAACCCATTGATGACACTAAGGTCTTAGCTGAAATTGATTCCATACCAGGTGTAACCAATGTGGAAAATAATGGCACAGAGCTCTCAGTAATTTCTGAAAGGGGAAATAATAATTTTAATGAAATTATTGCTAAACTTGGTGAATTCAAGCAGGATTTTACCAGTATAGATCTTGCTCGTGTCTCTTTAGAAGATGTCTTCCTGGATAAAACCGGCAAAAAGTTGAGAGACTAGAAGGAGCGGCTTGTGATTTTTCATGTCATAAAATATACGATTATCAGTAATCTCAGGGATATAAAATCGATTGTCAGTTATATCGTCTTTCCGATCATTTTAATAGGTATCCTCGGTTCAGCCTTATCATTAGTCTTTGAACCGGGACAATTGCCGGAAATAAAGGCCGGTATTGTCATGAATGATCAGGGTGGCTTAGCGGAGATTTTGCAAGATAATCTGACTGAAGGTGAACTTAATGATATTATTGCGGTTAAGGAATTTGATTCCCTGGAGGATGCTAAGACTGCAATCAAGAATGATGAAATTGAGTTCTTTTATGAAATACCTGAGGGTATCGATGATCGCGAACCTTTAGAAAAAGTAGAAGTTAAACTTTGGACAAGTAATACGTCCAGCATACAATCTACTGTAGGTGAGATAGTGCTGGATACCAATCTTAATGCATTTAATACCATAGATGCCCTGGCTAACAATGAGAGCATGCTTAGATCATATGAATATCGTAATTACATAGTAAATGAAACTATCAGCTCTAAAGAAAACAGACCGGGCGCAATCGGCTTTTATTCGGTTACTATGATGGTGATGGCTCTGATATACGGTTCAGCTATTGCAGCAAAAGAGTATGAACTGAGTATGCATGGTGATATAGGTAATCGTTTGCAGGTAACTTCTATATCTACAACTGCCTTATTACTGGCCAAGGTATTATCGAGTGTGATACTGGTTTTCTTACAGGGTATAATAGTTTTTCTTGTAAGTAAGTTTGCCTTCAATGCAAACTGGGGTGATAACTTTAGTCTGGTAATACTTACTATCTTTTTAGGAGCTCTGATGAGTGTTTTATTTGGTATTGCCATTTGTGTAATTGTTGGTAACCCGGAGCGAATTGGCGGATTGTTGACTGTTTTGATTCCTGTTATGACTTTCATTTCAGGTGGTTTTACCAGTACTGCCATAGGCGGCATTCTAGCAAAGATCACACCAAACTATCAGTTGCAAAATACAATTTTGGCCATCGTATATGACTATGGATCTGATAGGGTACAAGGAGGTCTCTTATCTATAATGGCCATTATCTTGGTCCTCTTAGCCATTACAATAATTTTTGGAAGGAGAAGACGGGCATGACAATTTTTAAATACAATTTCAAAAGAATTATTCAGAATAAAGGAAATTGGCTTTTATTAATCTTGTTGCCGGCTGTTCTGATGGGTATTCTCTTTAGTCAAACTTTAGTGTCCAATACATATAAGGTGGCTATAATCGATGAGGACCTTAGCCAAGCCAGTCGGGATTTGACTGACTTAATAGATAATGAGGCAAAACTTGTTGAAATAGAAGATGTCGATGAGATTAAAGATGGCCTACTGGATCGTAAATTTGATTATGCCGTCATATTTCCTGAAGGTTTAGAAGATAAGCTTAAAGCTGCTGAGACACCTGAAGTCATTGACTACAGTTTAGAGGAATCTAATGTAGCCGGTCCGATGCGAGCAATAGTCAACAGCTATTTGAGCTCGGCGGTTCAGATAGCCGGTGCCATTACTAATCCGGATAATTTTGATCAAGCAATGAAGGACTATTTGACCAGTCCTTTCTCCGGCAAAATGGCTGATATAACAGAAACGGATGTTTTAGCTAAGAGTACCTTTCAAATGTCTCTTGGTATAGCAGCGATGTGTATTCTTTTACTTTTGACCTTTTCCACAACTATTATAGTCAAAGATAAGGAAAGTAGTTTCTTGGCAAGAATTGAAGTTACGGGAACCAGCAGATTACAGTACCAAATCGAGACAAATTTTGCATACTTTACCATAGCTTTAATCCAAATAGGCTTGTTGCTGACATTGGCGCAAACAATCAGTAAATACCAAGTTGCTGTTGCAATGCTGGGCAAGATCTTTATTATATTTGCACTCTTTGCTTTAGCAGCTATCTCACTTGGTGGATTGGTAGCCTCTTTTTCATCAAACAGCAGACAATCTACAGCCATCATCAGTCTTATAACTATACCGATGTCCATGCTGGGAGGATTACTCTGGGATCAGGCGATTATGCCGGACTGGCTGCAAAAATTTAGTTTAGCCGTACCGACAACTTGGATTATGAAGGGAGCAGAAGGTGCCCTTAACTTAAACAATGATCTTTACATTAAATCTTTACTCATCCTTCTGGGATTTACCATTGCTTTCACCCTCCTCAGTCTCTTAGGTTCAAAGGAGAAATAGGGAGTTATATATGTTAGACGAAAAACATCTTTTAACTTTAGTTATCGATGAATATAAAGCTGGTAATATAAAAAAGAAGAGTCTGTCAAAACTTCTCCAGTTTATTCAAAGCCAAGTTAACGAAGAAGTGGCGGTTGTAGGCATGGGATGTTACTTGCCCGGGATTGATAACTACGAAGAATTATGGCAAGTAATTTCCCGTAATGGTAATATCTTGGATGATTGTCCAGACTACAGGATGAATTTAACACATCGAAGTCTACGCCGCTTAGGCAAACCGAAAAAGGAGAAATACAGATCAGGTGCTCTTTTTGCCAAACCGGATTATTTCGATTATGAATTGTTTGGTTTCAGCCAAGAAGAGGCACGTTATTTGGATCCGACCCAGAGATTGATTTTACTGGCTGCCTATAGGACCTTAGAAGATGCCGGTTATTTAGGAGATAGATGTCAGAGTGAAAGAACAGCGGTGATTGTCGGCAAGAACTTCACCGGAGAAAAAATGTTGAGCTACCTGAATCTTATCGGCTATAAAAACTATGAGGCTACCTTACTCAACTGGTCAAGTGGGCTCGCAACCAGGATTTCCCATTACTTTAATTTAAAAGGAACTGCTTATACTATAGATAGCAGCTGTGTGTCCTGTTCCCAAGCCATAATCAATGCCTATGAAGGAATTATGAATGATCATTTTGAAAGTGCACTGGTTGGTGGCTTGACCTTCTATTTGATTCCTGATTTTACAGCTGGAATCCAAGCTGTTTTTGAAGAACCGGGCGTTGCACAGACCAGACCTTTTGACGAGAATTCTCAAGGAATGAATTTGGGTGAAGGAGCAGCTATGTTGCTCTTAAAAAAAAGGAGTCAGGCAGAGGCAGATGGTGATAGAATCCATGCCATACTTAAGGGTGGGGCTATTGGAAATAGCGGTCAAAAAGTTGATTTTCTTGGCTGTAGTGCAGATGAGATAGCTAAAGCATTTACTTCTGCAGTTGCCTTGTCAAGAGTCAATTTAGCGGGACTAGGCAGTATAGAGGGCGAAGGATTTATCGATAAGGTTGTTGAGTCAATACACTTTAACGGTTTGGCAAGTGGTCTGAGCAAATATAAACTTGAAAATATGCAGGTTGCTCTAGGTGCACATTCACCTAATTTTGGGTATTTAGAAGCAGCAGTTACACCCTTGAATTCACTCAAGTCAATTCTGAGCCTTAAACATAAAATGATTCCACCGCTGACTAATCATCAGACTGTATCAAGTTTAATCGACATTAAAGACAGTCCGATTTACTTTAATAAAGAGGCTAAATTCTTTAATGTTCCGGCTGACACGAAGAGGCTTTCTGCCAATTATGGTTACGGCTTCGGGGGAAACAATGCTGTAATTTTTTACGAAGAGTATCCGGAGCAAACCAGGACGAATAACATAGCTCTAGATAAAGATGAAGAAAAAATTCTTTTCCTTAGTGCACATACTGCCCGATCCTTCCAAAAGTTGCTGGCCGGCTACCGCAGAATGTTGAGAGAAAGTCAGGTTAATCTGCCGGATATGACTTTTACGGCTGCCCAAGGTCGTAAGCATTATTATCAATATAGAAAGGCCATAGTGTTTACTGATCAGACAGACCTTTATAACAAAATCAGTGATTTGAGAATAACCTTTCTCAGATTGAATCAAAGGCCTACCCGCAAGCCGGGAGTTAAAGAGCAGGTTAATCTCGGACGAAAACTGAAGAATGCAATTGCGCAGAAGAATCTGGAAGAAATTGCCAGGCTCTATGAAAAAGGAGCCAATGCTGATTTTAATCCGCTTTTTGAAGATTTAGATGTTCGAATTACTTCTCTGCCCGACTATAAGTTTGATATGACATCTTGTTGGATTTGAGACTGAAAAGAAGGAGATTAATTAAATGAAAATTATTGCTTTACCATATGCCGGTGCGTCTGCAACAGCTTATTATAAATTTCGCGAACCCTTTAAACAGGCCGGAATCGAATTTGTACCGATAGAAGTTCCGGGAAGAGGTCTGAAGTCTGATCAAGAATTAATACCCAGTATAGTCGGTATGGTTGATGCAATTTATGGGGAGGTCTTGACTGAAGTAGGGAAGGAGCCGTATTGCGTATTCGGTCATAGTATGGGAGGGCTTTTGGCATATGAGTTATGTAAGAAATTAATATCTGATCCGGCTTTTACTAACAAACCGCTCAAACTATTAGTTTCTGCAAGAAGCACGGCAGCGGAACCGCCCGATGAGGAAACAACATACGATAAACCTTTAGATGAATTCAAAGAATCTATCCTGGCTTATAGCTTGACTACTTCTGAACAAGTTTTTGAAGATGAAAAACTGATGGAGTATTTTTTACCGATCATGCGCAATGATTTTGAAGCGGTTGAATGCTATAGCTATGAAGAATTCTCTGATTTCAATATTGATATAGCTGTTTTTTGGGGCAGAGATGATCTGATGTCGACTTACGAGTCAGTTGCTGCTTGGGCAGATTTGACTGATGCTTTTTGCCGTATTTACACTTTTGATGGTGGGCACTTTTATATATTCGATGATAACAATTTTATTGACAAAGTTATCCAAGAAACCAATATGATACCTTACGCTTTTTAACTTTTTAAAGGAATAAAAATGAGAAAAATAGATGTTTCTGAGCAAAAATTAACTTATGAACTTACACCTGCTCAAAGCAGGATCTATCGATCAGGTAAGCTGATCCAAGATTCTACAAGTTATAATAACCCTTTTGCTTATTATTTTGAGCAAAAAATATCTGAAGAACAGTTAAAAAAATCAATTTCCAGATTGGCCGAAAGACATGAAGTTATGCAGTCAAGCCTCAACGAAATGCCTTCAGGTGAAGCCTGTTTTATAACTAAAACAGTCGTCCTCTCAGAGAACCATGTGCCGTTTAAAGTTATGGACTTTTCCGGTTATCAAACAAAAGATCATTTTAATGCTTATAAAAATAGCCTGGTAATTCCTTTTGAACTAGTGGGCCAACCCCTCTACCGTTTTGTTCTTTTGCGTTATGCAGACGGGGATGTACTTTTCCTTGACTTTCACCATTTGATTTTTGATGGCATCAGTTTAGATATTCTCTTAAAAGAATTAACTACCTCTTATAAGGAAGAAGCTTTTGTTGAGCAAGAGAGCAAACCATACAGCGAGTATGCTTTGGCTTGGCCGGCTTATCTAACCAGCTCAGAATATAAAGAACACTTAGATTATTGGCAAAAAGCTTTTTCAGGTGGTTACAGCTCTCTCCAAGTTGCAGAAGATGTGCCTTTCTATTCTAAAGACGATAAAAAATCAGAAAGCATTATTTTAGATGCAAATTTTCTCGAAGCAACTAATAAAAAAATCAGAAGTGATGGAATAACCCTTTATAATTTTCTGATTTCAAGTTTAGCTCTGACCTTTTACAGTTTACAAGACAAAAACAGGTTCCTCATTGGGACTATTTACTCAGGGAGAACGGAAGTAGATCAGTTAACTACTATGGGTATGTTTGTCAATACTCTTCCTTTTCTGGCAGACATAAATGAAGAACAAACAGGTTTAGACTTTATGGTGGAGAATTTAAACCAAATAGGATCAGCTCTAATCCACCAAAATTGCTTGTTAGATGATATTTACGATATTGCTGAAAAGTCATGTGACACTAGTAAGGACAGGTGGATAGAAGTTGCCTTTGTTCTTGAAGATCTCAGTTTGGGTAATCTTGAGTTAACTTGTCTAGGCAAAAGGCTACCAATTGAAGGAAGACAGGCGAAATTCGACCTTCTCTTTATTATAGAAAGAGTTAATGAAGCCATTGTACTTACTGCTGAATACCGAGAAGGTGTGCTTGATCAAGGGAAAATTGCAGCTTTGCTTTCTTACTGGCAAAAAATTATGGAAAACCTTTCTGCAAGTCCGGAAAATACGATTTTAGAAATTACTTCATTGGAAGCGGAAGATATTTTTTCTCTGAAAAGTGATGAGGTCAGAGTGGAAGCAGAAACAGAAACTGTTGATACAGCCGAAAGCTTATCTGCCGATTCAGACTTGGAAAAGCAAATGATTAATATTTTAAGCGAAATATGGCAAGAAGTCTTTCAACTTGAGCAGATAGGTCCGGATGATGATTATTTTGAATTAGGTGGCGATTCGATCAAGGCGATCGGCTTAGCCGGAAACTTGCAGAGAAGGGGTTATGATATTAATGCTGCTGATATCTTAAGGCTATCTACAATCAGAAAAATAGGTAAAGTTATCCAAGTCAGAACAGCCGAATCAATTGGTGAAAGTCTCAGCGGAGACTATTCGTTTTCGGGTATTCAAAAATGGTTCCTTGACATGGTTCCGGTGGAAAGAAATCATTTTAATCAAAGTGTTTCTATCAGAATTAAATATAGATTGGCTGACCGAGAACTGGAGAAAGCAGTAGGAAAGCTCGTTAAACATCATGATTTGCTCAGGGCAAGTTTTGTCTTAAATGATCAAGATAAAAAAATGATTGTCGGAGAAGAGAGCAGAATAGAAGTCATAGAAGTTTCATCAAATAGTGATCTTGCTAAAGTTGCCACAAGAAAACAGTTTGAGATAAATCTTGAAAATGGACCGACCGGTTATATTCTGTACCAAAGAGGAGATCGACATACTGATTTAGTCATGATTATCCACCACATGCTCATCGATAATGTATCTTGGAGAATTTTATTTCAAGATCTGGCAGATGCACTCACAGGAAAATTTAATTCATTAACACCGAAAAGCGACAGTTATATAGCTTGGCAAGAGGAGACTCAAAAATATGAACAGGTTCTGTCAGCCAATTATGAAACACCTGATGAACGAGGCCTAGGCCGTCTGTTTGGCAAGGGACCGGAAAAAGTTGTATCTTCACAAATGAAAACAGTTAGCTATGCAATTTCTCAAGATGTTATTACTCACTTAGAAAATAATGATAGCCATTCATTGGAAAGTCAATTACTTTGTGCTTTAACTTTAGCACTCATCCCGCACTATGATGGTAAAGTTTTGATCTTTACGCTGGAGAGACATGGCAGACAAAATGATTTTTCTGATTTAGATGTTTCACGCACTGTGGGTTGGTTTACAGAAATCATACCTTTGCCGGTTGA
>JAAYNE010000064.1 GCA_012521015.1 Clostridiaceae bacterium
ATTTTAATTGCATTGATCGGTGATGTCCAAACGTGTTCGTCTACTTCATGAACATGTTTATGGTCATCTTTTTCTCGGTCTTTATAGTCTTCTTCAGATTCTTCATGCTCTGCATGATCATGTTCCTCCTCATAGTCAGCATACTCTACATAATCACGGTCATTTCCATGGTCATGTTGCATTCCCTCAACAATTTCTTCCTCAACTGTATTCACTAAATCTATTAATTTCATTGTTTCAGGTGCACTATCGCCCATGGACTCAATTATCCCATAAATCCAAGTGTCATTTTCACCACCTGTATAGATAAATAAATCACTGGACTGAATAGTCTTAATATCTTGAGGTGTCGGTTCATAAGAATGGCTTTCCAAACCAGGTTTCAAAAGCATTGTTACATCTGCTTTATCTCCGACAATTTGCTTAGTAAAATCATATTGTGGGAAAATCGTAGTTACAATCGATAATTTTTCGTTTGATACAATATCGTTATTCTCGCTTTTGTCGTCTTTATTAGTTTCAACAGCAAAATCTTCTGTTTGCTTTAACTCTGTTTCAGTGTTCTCCTTATTTTTGCTTACAACATTTTCTTTAATAGAATCTTCAGCTATTGTTTCCTCACTATCTTTTATGGAATCAGTGTTTCTCATACAACCTGATAATAAACCTGATAATGCTGATATAAGCAGCACCACACACATAAAAATATTGATTGTTTTTTTCATACTTAAATCTTTCTGATTTTAAATGGTCTATTAAATGTAAACTGAATTATTCAGACATTTTTCATCTCTTTTTGAATAGCTATCTTTTCTTATCAATTAACGATCTTTTCTTCTAAATCAATTGCTTTTTATTCTTGATCAGGTAACTTTTCTCTTGAATCGAAGCATTTTTTACAAATTCCGTAAAAAATGGTTCTGACCGGATCAATTATAAAATCATGCTCAGCTCTGACATGATTTTGAAGTTCCAATATTTCGCGACATTCAAAATGAATCAATTTATCACAAATTTCACATTTTAGGTGGAAATGTTTACCATGTGAATTTTCACGATTTTCACCGACAAATTCAAAACATGAACCTGATACTTCATCGATAAAATACTTTTTAACATGACCGGTATCAACCATTTTATTCAATTGACGATAAATTGTGGTCACTCCTATTTGTACACCGATTTTAGAAAAATGAGCAACAATTTGATTCACCGTAACATGTTTTCCTTTCATCATTTCCAAATAGGACATTAATTCATTTTTTTGTTGAGTTTTATATCCACTTGTCATAATTCTAATACCTAATCCTTTGATAATATAAATTCAAATAATCTTTTATAAATTTAATACAAAATAAAATGAAAACCATTCTCAAATTCAATTTGAAAACGATTTTCATTTTAAGTAAAAAAACTTTATTTGTCAAAATGTTTTTTTTAACTTCGTTATTAGATACTACTAAAAGTACTGTTAAAAGTACTGTATATGCAACTAAAGCTTTTTTTCAATTAAGACAATTACTTGTCTATTGGCTTTAGATAAGGTTATAATATTTATGATATCAAACTGTATTTATAGGAGTGAAAAGATGACACGCTATATCGGAACTATTGCACGCGGAATCAGAGCACCAATCTTTAAAAATGGTGATGACCTAGTTGAAATTGTACCTCAATTAATTATAGATGCAGCAAACAGTGAGGATTTTGCCATTCGCGATCGAGATGTAATTGCTATGACCGAATCGATCGTTGCACGAACCCAAGGCAATTATGCATCATTCGAAGATATCAGAAACGATCTGTTAGTTAAGCTTGAAGGACGTGAAGAAATCGGCTTAACCTTACCTATCTTATCACGTAACAGATTTTCGATTCTCCTAAAAGGAATTGCTGCTGCTGTAAAAAAAGTTATCATTCAATTGAGTTTCCCCGCAGATGAAGTCGGCAACAGATTGTTTAACGATAACCTGTTAATCGGTACAAATATTAACCCTTGGAACGATGTTTTGGACGAGTCTTTATTTCTAAAAAAATTCGGCAAATCAATTCACCAATTTACGGGTATTGATTATGTTGAATTCTATCGCAAAATTGTTGAAGAAACCGGAGCGGAATGTCAAATTATTTTTGCCAATGATTGCCGAAAAATTCTGAATTATACCAAAAATGTTATTGCATGTGATATTCACACCAGAGATCAAAGTATTGCTCAATTAAAAGCCTCCGGTGCCGAATTTGTGATTGGTTTAACCAATATTTTAAATATACCTACAAACAAGCATGGTTATAATGAACAGTACGGTCTTTTAGGCTCAAATAAAGCAACTGAAACCGAAATTAAATTATTTCCGCGCAATTGTCAAAATATCATCGATAAAATTGCCGGAAAAATGTATGCTTTAACCGGGAAAAAAGTTGAGGTTATGGTTTATGGTGACGGTGCATTCAAAGATCCAGTCGGCAAAATTTGGGAATTAGCAGATCCAGTTGTTTCGCCTGCGTATACACCCGGTCTCCAAGGTACACCGAATGAATTAAAACTTAAATATATTGCGGATAATGAATACAAAAACCTCTCAAGTGAAGAGCAAAAAAAATTAATAACTGAACGGATCAAACAAAAAGAAACTACCGATAAAGCAATCGATTCCAAAGGTTCTGAAGGAACTACACCACGGCAAATAACAGACTTATTGGGTTCTCTGTCAGATTTAATCTCCGGCAGTGGCGATAAAGGAACACCTATTGTTTATATCCAAGGCTATTTCGACAATTACGCTGATTAAAATTGATCGTTTGACAGAATACCTTGAAAGCTATTTTTACGACCTATAAACATTCGTAATTTATTTTTTATAGGTTAAAATTTTACTTTTTAGTTTTCTGGAAAGTAAGTTTGTCAGCAATACCATATAAATAAAATCCGCCATAATCTTCCGTTTGATTATTATGGAAAATAGTGCTACTCTCTACATTTTCATGAGTACTGAGCAGCTTAAAATCCGTACCAATCTGATAAACCTCAGCTACTGAATCATTTCTCAAAACTGCAATTATCGTCGGATCAATTGAATCGGTTAAAAAGAAACTGGCACAATCATCAGATAACTGGTATTCTTTATCATCTTCATAAGCAAAAAGATCTTTCTCTTGTCTATAAACAATTGTAGAGCCATCAATTGAAATTGCAAAATCATCCACGTCACGCTTCGTCGGCAATGTCTTGATACTAGTTGTATTGATATCCCCTGACAAATCAAGATACTGAACTTTATTTGAATCATTGATAAAGGCCAATAAATCACTCTGAATCCTAATATTATCCGCAACTTCTGAAATAATTACAGGCTCTGTTGTATCTACTTTTAATATATATAATGTATTTCGTTTATTTTCTGGTGTGTTTTCATTCCAGAAAATGAGATTCCCTCTGACATCAGTCTTAATAGTAGCACTTGTATATTTATTCGAATCGGTAATTTCAGAAATACTGGAGTCCGAAATAAGGACTCGATATAATTTATCGCCCGATTGATAGAATACTGCTTCATCACTTACTGCCATAACTTTATCTACAGGTTGTTCCAGTTCAGTTAACTCATGTGTCGTCGATGAGCTAGTAACTGTTATCGAATTGTCACCAGCTTTGGCCGCACTCGTTTTACCATCGCCTGAAAGGATTTCATCTTCCGGCAATTCTTTAATTAGTTTTGGCAAATTAGGATCAGGAGCCACTGCTTTCGGCAATGGCGGATAATCTTCTACAACCTTTGCCGGTGGTGGCCATGGAACAGGTTTAGGATCAGGATCAGGTTTGGGATCGGGCTTGGTCGGTTCCGTGGTAGGTGTAGTAGTTGGCGTAGTGGTTGGTGTCGTGGTTGGCGTAGTGGTTGGCGTCGTGGTTGGTGTCGTGGTTGGTGTCGTAGTTGGCGTTGTAGCAGGTGTCGTAGTTGGCGTTGTAGCAGGTATCGTAGTTGGCGTTGTAGCAGGTATCGTAGTTGGCGTTGTAGCAGGTATCGTAGTTGGCGTTGTAGTAGGTGCAGTAGTGGGTGCCTGGGTCGTAGTCGGCGCTTGAGTTGTAGTCGGTTTCTTGGTCGTGGTCATTACTTCGCTAACCTCAACATTTTTCTTTGTTGTAGAAGTTGTAGCACGACGAGTAGGGGTTGTTCTGCTCACTGTATTGCTAGGTAAATGTTTCGCCTTGTTCTTATCTTTACTTTCTTCCGAAATAGTTACCTCAGGCAAAGTGGATTCTCCAGGCTCAGTTAATTTAATCTCTTTACTGGACATACCGGTATTTTGCTTTTCAAAAGATACATTCTCATTATCATCTGATTTCATCAATGCTCGAATACCAAAAAATAGAGCTATAATTAAAAGTAATATCGCTGCTGAACCAATAGAAATCCAAAGTACTTTTTTCTTCCTTGCTTCAGCTTCGAGCTCTTCTTCTAAGTAATACATTTCAGAATCCAGCGGTTCATAATCCGAATCGGTATCATAAGAATTCAAACTATAATCCGATGTATAATATCCGTATGGATCTTCACTTGCTTGATAGTCAGTTTGATAATCAGTTTGATAATCAGTTCCCTGAAAACTATAGGGAGTATTATACTCTTCATTGCCCGGATCATAGTATGCCTGAGATAAACCTATATTGTCATATACAGAAGTATCGGAACCAGCAGACGGCTCTTGACTCCCGGAACCCATGTATTCGCCGGTATCCGGGTCATAATATGTTTGGGATAAATCTGTATTATCATATATAGAAGTGTCAGAGCCGGTAAACGGCTCTTGGGCACCGGAACCAATATATTCGCCGGTATCCGGATCATATAATTCTTGAGGCGGATTCACACCTTGGTTATGGTTCGCTTCCGGGATTTGTGCATATTCAAAATTTTGCGGATCTATCGGAGAGTTTTCATCTGTCTTATTATATGAATCATTCATTTTAGCACCTCACAATATCTGTTGTTCTGTTAATATGAAACAAAAAGTCTTTTTATTACTGATCGTTCCTTCTATGTTTCTTGAGTAAATGACTTCTAAAATGCTCCTAGTTTGAAATATAAACTCTTATTAACTGACAAAGCTACTGTTTTGTTACTAATGATAATGGTTATAAAATTAAATGCAAATTAATCTGATTAAAACATTTTAAAGGTTTGTCAAAATTACATTTATTTCAAACAAATCTATACTCTAGGGTTATCCAAGATTTGTTTATTTTTCAAACAAATCCATGTAATGAGCAAAAGTCTCTAATGCTTGTTCTATCGGCTCTGCTTTTGTCATATCAAGACCGGCTGCAGCCAGGGTTTCAATCGGATAATCCGAACTTCCGGATTTCAAAAAATCGAGATAGTTCTTAATCGCTTGCTGATCACTTTTCAAAATTTTCTTGGCAAATGAAGTTGCCGCACTGAAACCTGTAGCATACTGATAAACATAATAATTAAAGTAAAAATGTGGAATACGCATCCATTCCAAACTTATTTCCGGATCCGAAATAAGATTTGGGCCATAAAATTCGTGATTAATTCTCAGGTATTCTTGATTAAGATATTCTGCCGTCAATGGTATTCCCTGTTGTTCAGCTTGATGAATTAAATGCTCAAATTTAGCAAATTGGGTTTGACGGAACATTGTAGCTTTAAAACCGTTTAAATAATGGTTAATTATATAACGTCGACGCTCAGGATCAGTTTCATTATTTAAAAGATAATCCGTTAATAAGTTTTCATTTGTGGTAGAAGCAATTTCAGCTAAAAAAATTGAATAACCGCTGTAGAGATATGGTTGTTTTTGAGTCGAAAAATAAGTATGCACTGAATGCCCCAATTCATGAATCAAAGTATATACCGAATCCAGCGAACCCTGCCAATTCAACAGAATATAGGGATTCGAATCATAGGTACCCGAACTATAGCCGCCTGAGTATTTACCTTGACTCGGGAACCAATCAATCCATCTCTCTGCAAAAGCTTTCTTGATAATTTTAATGTATTCATCACCTAAAGGTTGCAACGCTCTGATCACTAAATCTTGAGCTTCTTCTGGTGTAAATTCGAAGTTAACATCCATAACCATCGGTGTATACAAATCATAACAATGCAAATATTTTAGCCCTAAAGCTTTCTTGCGAATCCTTACATAACGATGTAGCAAACTAATATTATTTGATACAGTGTTTAACAACTGATCATAAACAGTTTCAGGAATCGCATTGGCAAACAAAGCCGCTGCTCTCGCATTAGCATGACCATAAATCTCAGCAAGATAATTATGTTGTTTAATTTGATTTTGTAAAGTTAAAGCTAAAGTGTTCTCAAACTTCTGATAAGTTCTAAAATATTTCTTAAATGTTTTTTTACGTACTCTACGTTGCCTACTCTCCATCAACGAAACATAGTTTGACTGGGTTATTCTTGTTTTATGACCTTTTGCTATTTTAACTCTGGGAAATTTCAGATCAGCGTTACTAAAAATAGCAAATATATTGGCTCCCGCATCAAATACGTCACCTGCTTTCGCTATTAAGGTTTCTTCTTTTTCACTCAAAGTGTGGACTTTATTTCTTGCAATATCTTTGAAAAACTTTTTATACAATTGAAACTCTGAATTATCTTGTAAAAAACCTTCAAGAACTTCTGAATCAATCGCGGTTAATTCTGGTTGCATAAATGCCAATTTCCCGGATAACCGAGAACAAATCTGACTGATTCTCGAATACATTGCTAAATATGTAGCATCGGCTCGATCTTGATCATGTTTCAAACGGGCGTATTGCATGAGTTTTTCAGCTTCACGTGATAACTGTTCGCTGTGTCGAAGTGCAGCAAGAAGTTGCTCAGCGGATTCCGCTAATTTTCCGGCATAGCGATCCGCATCAGATGTTTTTCCTTTTAGTTCAGTGAAAGCTTTTTCCCAAGCTTCATCTGATACAAAAAGTGCTGTTAAGTCCCAAGTTGCTTGCTCCGGTATATCCGAACGTTGCCAATTCTTACTAAAATCAAATTGATTTATATCCTGGACCATTAATCTATCTCGCATTTTAAAACCTTCCATTCGAGAAAACTAATTGCTTTTTCCCTCTTAATATTTTTCGATTATTTTTTAATCATGCATGCTGATTTTCTTTACGAGACAGTTTTTGCCAAAAGCAAAATATGTAGGGCTGCAAAAATTAAAATTTAACATTTAAAATCCCCTTCTACTTGTATCTTCACATTCTTGTATTATTAAATCTCATGAATCAAATTATAAGCTCTTATCTTCTGCTTTATTCTCGACAGAAGAGTTCTCAGCTTGCGTTTCATCCTCGATAGTAATTTCTAATTCTTCGTCATCTTCTTCCGGATATACAATAGCCAGGTCGACAACTTTACCTTCACCTTCTTTTGAACGCATCAAAGTAACTCCTTGGGTATTGCGTGAAAGTAACGGAATTTCTGAAGTTGCAATACGAATCACAATTCCTTGATCGTTAATCAGGAGCAGATCACAATTATCATCTTTTTCGATTAAAGCTATTTTGACAGCTTTACCGGTTCGTTCAGTAATCTTATACGTAATAATCCCTTTGCCGCCACGATTCTGTACTCGATATTCATTCAGATCGGTTGCTTTACCGTAGCCGTTCTCAGTTACAATTAATAAGTTACCATTCGCTTCAGTCGTTACCATACCAATTACAAAATCATTGTTTGACAGGGTAATACCTTTAACACCCATCGTATTTCGAGCTGTAGCACGTACATCACTTTGTTTAAACCGAATCGCTTTGCCCTGATTGGTCGCCAAAACAACATCATCTTTATCCGCCACAAGTTCTACACCAACTAATTCATCTTCTTCTCGTAAATTAATCGCTATCAATCCACCACGATGAATATTACGATAATTCCGCAATTCCGTTTTCTTAATCAAACCGTTTTTCGTTGACATCAACAAATAAACATCTTGATCGAAAGATTCAATCGGAATCAAACCGGAAACCTTTTCATTAGGACCTAAGCGCAATAAATTAACTATTGCAGTTCCCCTGGCATGACGTCCTGCTTCAGGAACTTGATAAGCCTTCATATGATATACATTGCCTTTATTGGTAAAAAACAAAAGAATATCGTGTGTATGGGTCGTAATAATCGTATCTGCGAAATCTTCATCTCTTGCCTGAACTCCGGTAATTCCTCTACCACCCCGGCGTTGGGCCGAATAAGTCTCAACCGACGATCCTTTGATGTAACCTTTATTCGTCATCGTTATGACAATCTGAGCTTCTTCAATCAGCGATTCATCTTCGATATCAAGTTGGAAATTATGGGCGGGATCAATATAGCTCCTGCGTTCATTGGCATATCTTTTTTTCGTATCTTCCAATTCATCAATTACGATTTGATCTAAAAGATTTGAATCAGTCAGAACCGAATTAAAGTAGGCAATTTTTTCCTTTAAATCATCAGCCTCTATTTGCAACTTGTCACGTTCCAAACCCGACAAACGACCTAAACGCATATCGACAACGTGCTGTGCCTGTTTTTCAGTCAAAGTAAAATGTTCGACTAAGTTTTGTTTGGCATGGGCCTCACTGTCTGAAGCGCGAATGATGTTGATAACTTCATCAATATGATCAATCGCCAATTGAAGACCTTCAACAATATGCTTTCTGGCCTCGGCTCTTTCTTTATCAAATGTAGTACGTCTGGTAATTACGCTACGACGGAAGTCAATGAATTGTTGCAATGCTTCAGTCAGGTTAAGAATTCGCGGTACATAATTATTACCCTCATCTTTAACCAATGCTAAAATGTTTGCACTGAAAGTATCTTGCATCTGAGTGAAACGGAATAATTGATTTAACACAACATTTGGTGTTGCATCACGTTTCAGCTCGATCACTATACGTACTTCCTGATTGCGATCAGATTCGTCCCGGATGTCGGAAATACCATCAATCCGCTTGTCTTTCATTAAATCAGCAATTCGCTCAATTAAGCGTGCTTTATTAACCATGTACGGCAATTCATGCACCACAATCCGATAACGACCATTGCGCATTTCTTCAATTTCAGTTTTCGCTCTGACCACAATCCGACCTCTGCCCGTACGATAAGCAGATTTGATTCCGGCAGTACCCATAATAATTCCTGCGGTCGGGAAATCCGGTCCCGGAATAATTTTCATTAGATCATCTGCATCCGCTTCCGGATTTCTAATCAAATAAATTGTCGCATCAATTGCTTCACCCATATTATGCGGCGGAATATTGGTTGCCATACCTACAGCAATACCAGTTGATCCGTTAACTAATAAATTCGGGAATGGAGCAGGTAAAACTTCAGGCTCCATCTCATGCTCATCAAAATTCGGCTGAAAGTTGACTGTATCTTTATTGATATTAGCCATCATTTCACTGGAAAGTCTGGTTAAACGAGCTTCAGTATAACGATAAGCTGCAGGCGGATCACCGTCTCGCGAACCGAAGTTCCCATGACCGTCAACTAAAATATGACGCATTGAGAAAGATTGAGCCATACGCACCAGGCTGTCATAAACAGCAGCATCACCGTGCGGATGAAATCTGCCTAAAACATCACCAACCGTAGTGGCACATTTGCGAAAAGGCTTATCATGAGTAAAACCCTGAGTATACATTGAATACAAAATTCTGCGATGGACCGGTTTCAAGCCGTCACGTGCATCAGGAATAGCTCTGTCGGTAATAACACTCATTGCATAATCAATGAATGCACTCTTCATTTCCTGTTCGAGATCGCCCGGAATAATTAAATTGTTTGGATTTTGGAAAGCTGCATCAATTTCAGCTTCACGTTTTTCTTGTAAAGTACGATTATCAAGCTGTTCGTTATTTTTATTATCTTCAGCCATTAAGCTGATTCCTCCTATTACCTACTTGCTTAACAGATTCTTCGAATAAAATTTTCAATTTCAAGAAGAATTTTTCAACTATAAGCAACATTATTCTATTATTTTTTATACTATATATTATACATATTGTAGACCAAAAAAACTTTTTTATTTTACACATTATTGCTGCAGGATTCGCATTGAAATTGTTGGATAAGCTTAAAAAGTGTATAAATCAAAAAAAAGAAATTTAAGAGGTGAAAGCCGTAGAGTAAAATTCTACGGCTTTCTGACGTTGAGATAATCGGGGGAGATTACCAGTACGAAACGATAATATTATTCCTGACATTAGTTTTTAAAATTTACAAATTTTCCTAAAATAACAGTTCCATTATCCAATATTGAAATCTGGTTTTTTATCTTTTTCTCTAAATTCAAATTTAGTCTACGAAATTTAAAATAATTATGCAGTGATCCAAATCACAATAAATCAATTTTTATAGAAAAATAATTGAGTAAATTGAATTCAAATTAAAGGATTAGATTTCGGCGTACCGGCTTTACGTGGAAAACTTTTCGGTGTGGCATTAATTTTTTGAATCAAGATCAGGCTACGCTCGGCACAACTGATTGGCAGCTTCAATTTAAAAACATCTGTAATATCACCGCCCAAAAGATTAATTGCTTTTTCAGCTTGTTCGATTTCAGGGGCGGCCTGTCCTTTCATCGCAATAAAATAGCCGTCCGGTTTGACAAAGGGAAGACAATACTCTGCTAAAACATTAAGCGGCGCAACGGCTCTGGCAGTTGCTACATCAAATTTTTCACGTAATTCAGGCTTTCGGGCAGCATCTTCCGCTCTGGCATGAACCAATTGAGTTTTTCCAGGTAAGTCTAATTTAGTTAAACATTCATCTAAAAAATTCAGACGTTTTTTTGTTGCATCAAGCAAACAAAGATTAATTTCAGGCCGGGCTATTTTTAATGGAATTCCGGGCAAACCTGCTCCCGTACCGACATCAATTAATTTCAAATCGCAATCCGGCGGCAAAACCGATAATAAGGTCAAACTGTCAAATAAATGTAGTTCAGCAACTGATCGGGGGTCGGTAATTGCAGTCAGATTCATTACTTCGTTTTTTTTGAGTAAATCATAAAAATATTGTACAAACAGTCTTTTTGTCTGTTCCGAAAAAGTAAATTCGCAATAGCTTAAAATGTTGTCAAATTCACTGTGTAAATTTTGTTTTAATTGATCTGTCACAACTTGACTCCGATTTATGTCTGATTCTGTCTGCGAACTTGCTCTTCCAGTGCCACCAATAAAACAGAAATATCAGCCGGTGAAACTCCGGAAATACGACTTGCCTGACCTACTGATAAAGGTCTTAAAGCGGTAAGTTTTTGCTTTGCTTCTTCCCTTAATCCGGAAATTGCCATAAAATCTATGTTTTCAGGTATTTTCCGTTTTTCCATTTTCTGAAAACGTTCGATCCTCTCCTGCTCGACCTTGATATATCCTGCATATTTAATCTCAACTTCAACACTGAAACTTTCGGCATAAGTAAGAGCAGGTCGATTCGGATCGACAGATGCCAAATCCGCGTATTTGATTTCCGGTCTGCGTAACAACTCAGCCAAACTGACATTACCGGTCTTGATGGCACTGTTTTTAGCAGCCAGCAATTCACTCAAGGCTCCGGCATAGGGAATTCTCGTTTCATGAAAACGCTCAATCTCGGCATCAACTCGCTTAACTTTCTCCTGAAAAGCACGATAACGTTCTTCGGAAATCAGGCCTATTTGATAACCCAGTTCGGTTAAACGGCGATCCGCATTATCCTGACGCAGAATTAAACGATACTCTGCACGGCCGGTCATCATGCGATACGGCTCATTAGTGCCTTTTGTCACTAAATCATCAATCAAAACTCCGATATAGGCATCGGAGCGTTTTAAGATAACCGGTTCCTGACCGGTAATTGCCCGGGCAGCATTGATTCCGGCAATCAAACCCATACCGGCAGCTTCTTCATAACCGGAAGATCCGTTGACTTGTCCGGCGAAATATAAACCTTTGACCGTTTTTGATTCCAACGATAATTTTAAAGAAGTGGGATCTATTAAATCATATTCAATCGCATATCCGATCCGCATGATTTCCGCTTTTTCCAAACCGGAAATAGTTTTTAACATTTTATGCTGCACATCTTGCGGCATTGAGCTGGAAAGTCCTGCAGCATAATATTCATCCGTACCCAGTCCGGTCGGCTCAATAAAAACGTGATGTACTTCATGATGAGGAAATTTTACATATTTATCTTCCAAAGACGGACAATAACGCGGGCCAGGACCTTTGATTACACCGCTGTAAAGCGGAGAGCGATCAATATTATTCATAAAAAGCTCTTGAGTTGCTTTACTGGTCCAAGTCATATAGCAAGGTAATTTCGCTTTTGGTTCCCAATTTGGATCATTCTCATTTTCAAAACTGAACGGCAATGAAATTTCATCGTTGCCTTGAACTTCACATTGACTATAATCAATTGAACGCCCGTTGATTCTGACCGGAGTACCGGTCTTAAATCGTTTGAGCGGAATCTGGAGTTCGCGTAAAGAATTGCTCAAACCGTGTGCGGCTGATAATCCGTCCGGACCGCTATCATAAATCGCATCCCCGATAATAACTTTACTCTCCAAAAAGGTACCGCTGGCAATTATTATTTTTTGTGCCAAATAGTGCATACCGTCTTTAGCTATAGCACCACATATTTCAAATTTATTGTCTGTCTCAGAAATTTCATAGATTAAATCAACGATTTCAGCTTGAATTAAAAATAGATTCTCCTGTTGCTCCAATCGATGTTTAATTTCAGCCTGATAAGCTTTACGGTCGATTTGGGCACGTGAAGAAACAACAGCAGGGCCTTTTGATGAATTGAGCAAACGGAATTGAATAGTGTGTAAATCCGCAGCTTTGCCCATTTCACCTCCCAAAGCATCTATCTCACGCACTAACTGCCCCTTGGCGGTACCACCTATATTAGGATTACATGGTAAATTGGCAATACTTTCCAAAGTCATTGTAAAAAGGGCGGTTTTCATACCTAATCTGGCAGCGGCAAAAGCGGCTTCTACGCCGGCATGACCGGCTCCGACGACTATTACATCGTATTTACCTGCATACCAAATATCCGATTTTAAGTCTGATTTATTCATAAAAGTCTTGCCTATAGATTACAATCCATAAAATAATTTTGTAAAAATATACCTGGTTTTCTATTTACTTAACTGTTTCTTTATTTCCCTACACAAAAAGCAGAAAAAATGGTTTCAATTAATTCTTCTGATACTTGATCACCGGTCAACTCAGCCAACTCTTCCGCCGCAGCTTGTAATAAACCGGAAATCAAATCTAAGGGAATTTCTTGTTCAAAAGCTTGTTGTGCTTGAGCAACTTGCTCCCGTGTTTTTTGTAAAACGCGATGATGACGCAAATGGGTAATCATTATTGAATCACCTTCAGAATCACCCAGACTCTCAAAGAAATCCAAAATATATTTTTTAATTGTTTCCGCTTTTTGATCTTCAAATTTGGAAAAGTTCAGGATATCGGGTTTTTGATCCAAAGTTGAAATATGTTGATTAAGCCAAGCTGATAACTTTTTATGATCTGGCAAATCCTTTTTACCGGCAATCAAGACAATTTTTTTGTTACGTTCGAGCAGAGTTTCAATTTCTCTCAAATCTTCAAACCATAACTCTTCATTTTCCGGTGAAAAAATATAAATTATCAAATCAGATTTTTCAATTGCCTGATAAGCACGTTCAATACCTTCTTTTTCAACAATATCGTCTGTCGCTCTCAAGCCTGCCGTATCAGTAATCACTACAGACAAGCCTTGCAAAATAATTTGTGCCTCAATAATATCTCTGGTTGTACCGGGAATTGCCGTTACAATAGCTTTTTCTTCACCTAAAATCAGATTGAGTAAAGAAGATTTCCCTACATTTGGTCGACCTGAAATTACAACATGCAACCCTTCACGCACTATTCTGCCTTGAGTAAAACTGGCAACCGCATCGCTTAAAGTTCGACCAATTTGGTTGATTGCAACTAGAATTCTTTCTCTTTGTTCAGGTGTATCTTCATTTTCCGGAAATTCAATAATCATCTCAATTTGAGCCATAATCCGGTAAAGATTTTCTCGCACGGACTGAATTTCCTTTGCAAGTTGACCGCGCAATTGTTGCAATGCCACTTGATTCTGACGACTCGATTCGGCAGAAATCATATCCATAACACCTTCTGCTTCAGTTAAATCCAATTTACCATTGATAAATGCACGCCGCGAAAACTCACCCGGTTCGGCAGGTACTGCTCCCAAAGCAAACAGACTCTCCAGTATAGCTTGTTTTACATATTGTCCGCCATGACAGGAAATTTCATAGAGATCCTCGCCGGTATATGAGTTAGGTGCAGCAAAATAGGTTAGAACTATTTGGTCAATAATGTTTTTTTGCTCAGCATCGTACCAATAACCTACACCGACCGTATAGGGTTGCATTTGCAAAGCAGGTTTAAATCGTTCGCTTAACGGTCTGAAAAGTTGATCACAAATTCGGCCGGATTTATTTCCGCTCAATCTGATCACAGCGATTCCGCTGATTCCTGCAGGTGTAGAAACAGCGGCTATTGTGGCCGCTGTTGTTTGAGTCTGATAATTTATACTATCCATTAATTGTTCGTTCTTCATTAATCCGATTATTAATTATTCATTATCCGGAGCGATTACTACACAACGTTCGGGTTCTTTACCTTCACTATACGTTTTAACACCCTCATAATCTTGGAGAGCAATATGTACTTGTCTGCGTTCAGCAGGCGACATCGGTTTCAAAGTATATCTTCTACCAGTACGCAAAACACGATCTGCTGAGCGTCTGACATTTTGCGCCATGTTTTTAATTCTACGTTCACGATAGCTACCAATATCTAAGGAAACTCTGGTATATTCTTCACGGTTTTTGTTAACAGCTAAAATTGTCAAGTATTGTAAAGCGTCAAGTGTTTCACCTCTGCGACCGATAGCTCCACCTACATTATCCCCTACAATATTGAGATGCAAAGTACCCTCTTCATCAAAATAAGATGACATTTTGCCATGGATACCAAGATTTTGCATAATTGAAGCAATAAAATTTACCGCAGATTGTTCAATCTCCTCTTGCTCTTCAATACTCATTTCAACAACTTCAATAATTTCATCATCTGTTGTTAAATCTTCTTCAATTGATTCTGTTTCTTCAATAGCGGAAATACGAACGATTGCGTCTTTACGACCAAAACCGAATAATCCGCCGCTGTCTCCTTCATCTAAAATTTCAATTTGCGCATCTGCTTCCGAGATGCCGAGTTCTGCTATTCCTTTTTTTATCGCATCTTCAACTGTGCGCGCAGAAACTTCTAGTGTTTGTGTCATCTTACACTTCTCCTTTTGTTATAACTCTGATTATTCTTTTCCAAAGCAAGTCTGAAAGGTTTGGTATAAAAATAATAAATAAATAATGATTGAGCTATACCCATAATACTGTTAATAACCCAGTAAACTCCCATTGCCGAAGGTAAAGTAAACATCGTCCAAATCATGATTGCAATCATAAAAATATTCATACCTTTCATCATTCCTGGGTTAGAATTACCTTTCGGAGCCTGAGCTGCTCTGGCAGGGTTTTGTTTAGCACGTTCAATTTCAGCTTTATCTATTGTTTTTACCTGTGATGTTTTACGGGTCAATATCATTTGAATAACCATAGCAATGATTGTTAGTAAAGGCAAAATCAAGAGCGGCAGGTAGACTCGCCAATCACTACCAAAAATTTCAGCCGGTTTCCATGTCGGCTTCATACCTAAATTTATGCCAAAAAAATCTAAGTCAATTAATTGGTTTAACTTGAGATAACCTTTATCAACGACATCACCTAAAGCTCCGGTATTACTTTGTAAGATAGAAAGAACCGGAATATCCGAACGTTGCATCATTTTCGCAGCGGTTTCACCGACTAAATTATTATTATTTAAATATTCTCCAATTTTTGCAATGTTATCGAGACTTACTCCGCCTATATAATGCAGCGGTTGTTGGAATATCCTAAAAACCGGTAAGATAAAAACCAGCCTCAATAATGAGGGTAAGCACCCCCCGGCAAGTGAAACTCCATTTTGCTTAAACAATTCGGACTGCAGTTGTTGTTGCATTTGTGGATCATCAGGGTACATGCGTTTAATTTCATTGATTTCATCTTGCAAACCTTGCTGTTTCAGCATGCTTTTCTGAGACTTAACTCCAAACGGAATTAGAATAACATTTAATAATATAGTAAAAACTATGATCACTAAACCATAGTTTTCTAACCAGGCATACAAATTTCTCAGAACCCAACCGAATAAATTATATAGTGGATCCATAAGCCCCATCATAACAGGTAGAGTTGGCATTGGTATACTCCTTTAAATATCGCTATTAAGTATCGCTGTTTTTGCTTTTTCTGGTCGGAACAGGATCGTATCCTCCCCGACTTAATGGATTACATCTTAGTATTCGCCAAATCGATAGAAGTATTCCTCTGATCAATCCCCAAGTTTGAATTGCTTCTATTGCATATTGTGAGCAGCTCGGAGAATATCTACAACGCGGTGGCGTATTAGGAGAAATTCTTCTCTGATATAGTTTAATTAATTTTATTGCCCATTTTGCTAACATTGTTTAGGTTCACTTGTTAACCATATTCAGTATTCGGACAAAATATCTTCGCTTCTCTGATTAATCTTTTCCAAGCAAGCATTAATTTGTGATAATTCGTATCTTGTGGTAAAAATCTACCAACGATAATTAAATCATATCCAGAACAGATTTCAGGCTCGGTAGCTCGATATATTTCACGCAACCAGCGTTTAACATGGTTTCGTTTCACGCTTCCTTTAACTTGTTTGGTGACGGTTATTCCTAACATCAAACGGTTATCATTACGTGGTCGAACGTAGAGAGTAAGATGTTTTGTATTATAATATATACCTTTTCTAAACACTCGGTTAAATTCATAATTCATCTTCAGCATCTCTGTGCGTTTCATGCTGACCACCTAAATATTGGACCGTTTTATACCGAATTTATACTAAAATATAATTCATGTTTATAAATATGAAGAAAATCTCCCGCCTTAGCTATTATGCGGACAGCTTTCTTCTACCTTTGGCACGTCTGCTTTTAAGTATTCTTCTACCGCCAGATGTACTCATGCGTTTACGGAAACCATGAACGCGTTTACGTTTACGTTTTTTGGGCTGATATGTTCTTTTTGGCACTTTTAATCACCTCCCAAAGTCTTGTTCGTTCAGCTTTAAGATTATACAAGTTGGTTACTGGCAAGTCAAATATATCAATTGCCGATTTTGGATATCTTGAGTTACAAAGTTAAATCAAAATATTATTTCATTTACAGCTCGTCTGCAGTTTTTTCTCAAAATCCGGCAAACATTAGTTTTCAAATAATTAAATTTCAATTCTGCTGATTTCTTTGATATCCAACATAATCTCTTTTTCGATCCTTTGATTATCATTTTTTACATCAGCTGCAGTCTCAATCAGTTTTACTTGTACACTACTTTGCATCTTTCTTTTACCTTTGCCTTTTTTGCGTTTTTTCTGAAATATTTGCTGTTTAGCGGACCCCTTTCTACTGGTTGTTTTTTCTAGTTGTTGACTGCTGACTTTTTTGCCTGCTTTTTGACCATTCTCTATTTTTGCTGTTTGGTATCCGGTAGTTCGTTGCCCGGTCTGGTTTTTGTTTTGCTGATTGTGTTTGCTTTGTGTTCTTCGATTTCTGTTTCGTCGACTTTGTTTTGCTTGATCCCTTTTTTGTGGCTCATTTTCTGAACCGAACGTGTATTGTCTAATTTCGGTAGCGGGTACCGCAGCAATGTTATACTCTTTTTTTTCGTTTTGATTATTCATAATATTCCATTCTTATTTGATATTAAATACTCTTTTACCGTTGGCAGTTGTCTGTTCCGCAATTATTTTAAGCTCTTCTGAACGTAATGTGGCAATTTCCTGTCCTATATAAGATAAATAAGCTGATTCATTACGTTTACCACGCTTGGGTTCCGGTGTCAAATAAGGGGCATCGGTTTCCAACAATAATTTATCTAAAGAAATTTTACGGGCAACTTCTTTTGGACGTTTGGCATTCTTGTAAGTAACAGGACCATCCAGTCCAATCACAAAGCCTAAAGCCAACATCAATTGTGCACTCTCCCAACTTCCGGAAAAACAATGCGCTACGCCGGCTTCTTTTTGCAAAAATCCTTGCTCATATGCCCAACGTAAAATTTCATAACTGGCTTGAAAAGCTTCTCTTTCATGGATTATAACCGGCAACTGCAAATCATAAGCTAATAACAATTGTTCGCGAAAAACTTGTTGCTGAACATTGCGTGGTGAAAGATCTCGATAATAATCCAAGCCAATTTCTCCTATAGCAACAATCGGATTTGCTCTACCCAATTTTTTAGCCTGGATTTCTGTTTTTTGATAAAGATTTTTCAGCTTCTGAGCAGAATTCGCATTCCATCTTTTCGCATCATGTGGATGAAAACCCATTGAACAGTATACATTTTCATATTGCATAGCTATTTCAGCCGCTTTTCTTGAATCTTCCAAATAAGATGTGGACAATAAAATATATTCCACACCTGCATCTTTTGCTCTTTGGAATGTTTGAGTCCGATCTGCATTAAAAGCATTATCCTGCAAATGACAATGTGTATCAAACCATGTTAATTTCGACAATTTGAGCACCTGCCTCAATAGCTTAAATCAGCCAATATTCGATCCCTTGTTACTGTTCGCCTGCCAATTTGGAATCAAGATCAGCAGACAGTTTTCTGAATTTTTCCATGTTTTCAGTTTCATCAATTCGCGGGAACATAACATCAATTTTCTTAACTATAATACCACGCGGATATTGTCCAGATTCTCCTGCCATATCCCAAGTGATATTACATTCACTACCGTACTTCAAATCACAACCTAAACCTGCAAACATTTTATCTGTAGTTTGTGGCATGAAAGGTGCAATCATAATTGCAATACGTTGCAAAGCATCGGCTAATGTGTAAAGAACCTCTGCCAAACGGGCTTGTTTGGTTTCATCTTTTGCCAATGCCCAAGGCATTGTTTGATCAATATACTTATTACAGCGTCCAATCAGTTCCCAAATTGCTATCAAAGCATCAGATAAGGATAATTGGGTAAAGCTCTCCTTAACATTTAGGTACACTTGATCCGCCAAATCTCTAATTTCTTGATCTAAGGGATCAATTTCACCTGCTTCAGGCAAACCCTCAGGAAAATATTTCATGATCATACTGATTGTGCGCGATAATAAATTCCCTAAGTCATTTGCCAAATCACTATTAATCCTCAACATCATAGCTTCATTGGAAAAATTCCCATCTGCACCGAAGGCAACTTCTCGTAATAAAAAATAGCGGATTGCATCAACACCGTATAATTCACTTAAAACAACCGGATCAACGATATAGCGTTCTTCACTTTCACTCAATTTAGACTTGGAAAGCTTGCCGCCTTTCATTAAAAGCCAACCGTGGCCAAAGACTTGCTTCGGTAATTCAACGCCTAATGCCAACAAAATAATCGGCCAAATTATTGTATGAAATCTGACAATATCTTTGCCTACCAGATGAATATTCGCCGGCCAGAATTTGTTCATATTTCCCGGATTATCCGGATACCCCATTGCGGTAATATAATTACAAACCGCGTCAAACCAGACGTAGATCACATGTTTATCATTGAATGGAACCGGTACGCCCCAATCAAAAGAAGTTCTCGAGACGGCAAGATCATCAAGTCCCGGTTTCAAAAAATTATTAACCATTTCTTTTGCTCTGCTCGCAGGTTGAATAAAATCGGGATGCGATTCAATATGCGCCAAAAGCTGATCCTGATATTTTGACATTTTAAAGAAATAAGATTCCTCTTTCATCTTATGAACTTCACGTCCGCAATCAGGACATTTGCCATCAAGCAATTGAGAATCAGTCCAAAAAGATTCGCAAGGTGTACAATAATTGCCTTCATATTCATCTAAATAAATATCACCTTGTTCATATAAACGGGTAAAGATTTTCTGTACTGCTTTAACATGATGCTCATCAGTCGTACGAATAAATTCATCATATGAAATATTCAAGAGTTGCCATAAGTCTTTTATTCCCACAACCATTTGATCTACATATTCTTGAGGATTAAGACCACTATTCTCAGCAGCTTGTTGCAATTTTTGACCATGTTCATCAGTTCCAGTTAAAAACATGACATCAGCACCGCGCAGCCTATGATAACGGGCAATAGCATCAGCAGCTACCGTAGTATATGAGTTACCAATAGTCAGACGGCCGCTCGGATAATAAATGGGTGTAGTAATATAAAATGTTTCTTTAGTCACAGTGACCTCCTCATCAGTAAGCTTTATTCACAACTAAAAGGAACCAATGTTGACAAATAAGAGTTGTCGTACGAAGCTCCTCATCATTTCAGCTTCAATCACAATATTATATTATATGCTATTTCCAGCCTTTCCTGCAATTAATAACATTTCACGCAAGACTTTACAGGCTGCTGCAGAAGAAATTCCGGTCAGATCTGCCGGAGGACATAATTCTACAATGTCGAAACCTACAATATTCAAGTTCTTTAAGTGCAGAAGATTCCGGAGTAATTCCTTAAAAGTCACTCCACCCGGTTCAGGCGTTCCGGTTCCCGGGAAAAATGCAGGATCTAAAACATCAAGATCAATGGTCACATAGACCGGCTTATCTCCAATCATACTTTTCAATTCTTGCATTTGATCCAAATCAAAAGGATAAAAGTTCAAATTTGCTGCAGCAAATTCAAATTCTTCACGTAAGCCGGATCTGACTCCGAAGGAATGAATCGCTTTTGGTTCCAGGAGATTACAGCAATGGCGGATTACCGTAGCATGTGATAATTTTTCTCCCAGATATTCTTCCCGCAAATCAGTATGGGCATCAAGATGAAGCAGATTCAAATCAGGATATGCTTCAAAGGCAGCCTTAACTGCACCCAATGTCAGTAAATGTTCGCCACCAAGCATTACCGGGATTTTGTCAGCTTTCAATATTTTTCCGGTTTGGATATAAACATCCTCCAAAACTTTTCGGGCGTTGCCGAAAGCTAATTCCAAATCTCCTATATCAGCTACTTTAAGCTCCGAAAGATCAACTTTTTGATAAGGACTGTATGATTCCAAATTAATCGAGTCCAGACGCATCAGAGCAGGGGCAAATCGTGTTCCCGGTCTGTTCGAAGTAGTACTGTCAAAAGGCGCACCGAATATTACAATTTCAGCTTGTTCCATACCATACGTATATCCAAAAAATGTTGCATGATTCGTTAACATATTCTCTCCGTTAATTATTGTATTTTCGTTTCCTGTTAATTGATCAACTCTATATCAAAAAGGTTAACTACCCTTGATATTCTATTTTTTGCCAATTAATTTCAGGACATAATTCGGCAAAGCAAAACTTCCGCGATGTAAAGCTAAATTATAATAAAATGTATCAAGACCCAGCTTCGACCATCTTTCAGCCTGCAAATCCTCCAGTGGATCATATTTTTTCGAAATAAAACCGAACAGCCAATGACCTGACGGATAAGTCGGAATATGTGCCTGAAATAATTTATCAATCGGAAAAATCATTTTGGTTTTTTCATAGGTTAATTTAACCTCACGTGCATCCGATCTGTAATACGGACTTTCATGTTGATTAACCAACAAACCGTCCTCACGTAATATTTCGAAGCAATTTCCGTAAAATTCCCGGGTAAATAAACTTTCTCCCGGTCCGAACGGGTCAGTTGAATCTACGATAATAAAATCATATTTTTTCTTTGTTGTTCTGACATATTTCAAACCGTCAGCAATCATCAGCGTAAAGCGTGAATCCAGAAAATCTCCTGCTATTCCGGGCAAAAAACGTTGAGCTACTTCCGGAACTACCGAGTCTATTTCGACCATATCGATACTTTTGATACCGGGATAGCGTTGTAATTCGCGTAATGCCCCGCCGTCACCGCCACCGATAATTAACACATCTTCCGCATCCATGTGAACAGCCATTGCTACATGTACAATCATCTCATGATAGATTTTTTCATCTTTTTCGGTCAGCATAATTCGTTCATCCATAACGAGTACTCTGCCGAAATCTTTAGTCTGATAAATATCAATCTGTTGAAAATCACTTTCGGTTGAGAACAGCTGTTTTGCTTTAAACGCAAAATAGACATCCTTCGTATGATTTTCCGTAAACCACATAGTCATAAAATCCTCCCTGAAATCTCAGGCTACAGTTGATCAATTACGTTGAGCTTTTCTGTTGCAAGATCTTCGGCACCTGTCATTGAGCTGCCTTTTTCTTTAGCATAATTAATATATTCGAGTACTTCCGTAGTTATCTCTTCACCCGGTGCCAAAATCGGAATTCCGGGCGGATAGCACATTACAAACTCAGTGCAAACTTTACCGATCGTCTGATCTAAAGGAATTTGCTTTGACTTAGCGTAAAAAGCCTTGGCAGGAGACATCACAACCTTAGGCTGATAATATTCATTAACTGCAATTTGATCTGCTTTTTTACCATAACGTCTTTTAATATCGGATAAAGCACCTAAAAGTCTTTCAATTGCTACTGGTCGATCACCGATCGAGAGAATTGCCAAAATATTACTTAAATCTCCAAATTCAACCTGAATCTGATATTCATCGCGTAAAATATCGTAAACTTCAATTCCCGCCAAACCTATATCTCGTGTATGAATCGACAGTTTGGTCTGATCAAAAGCATAAAAAGAATCATAATTAATTTCAGCTTTACCGAAAGCATAAAAGCCTCCGATATTATTAATTTCTTTTCTGGCATAATTCGCATATTCCAAGACTCTTTGATAAATCTTTTCTCCTTGAAGAGCAAGATATTTTCTTGTAATGTCAAGTGAAGACAATAGGAGATAGGATGAACTTGTCGTCAACGTCAAGTTAATAATTTGTCTCAAATAACCTTGTTCGTCAGCCATTCCCGGGCCACTCAACAAAATTGAACTTTGAGTCAATGAGCCGCCGGTCTTATGAGTACTGATTGCCGCCAAATCAGCTCCGGCAGCCATCGCAGAAATCGGTCCGCTTTTCTCAAAATAAAAATGTGTTCCATGAGCTTCATCTACCAATACTTTCATACCGGCTTGATGTGCCAACTCAACAATTGCTTTCAGATTGGGACATATTCCGTAATATGTCGGATTGTTAACCAAAATTGCTTGCGCTTCGGGATTTTCCTGAATCGCTTTTTCTATATTCTCAATCGACATTCCTAAAGGGATACCTAGTTTTTCATTAACTCCGGGATCAACATAAACCGGAATTGCCCTTGATAAAATCAGAGCATTTATTGCTGAACGATGCACGTTACGCGGCATGATTATTTTTTCACCGGGATTAACCGTCGCCAAAACCATAGCTTGAACTGCAGAAGTAGTTCCGTTGGTCATAAAAAATGCGGAATAAGCCCCGAAGGCATCAGCAGCTAATTCCTGTGCTTCTTTAATTACACCGATCGGATGAATTAAGTTATCGAGCATTTTCATTGAATTGACATCAACCGACATCGCATATCTGCCCAAAAATTCAGTCAATTCGGGGTTACCTCTGCCTTGCTTATGCCCCGGGACATCAAATGAAACCATTCTCTGTTTGCGATATTCCAACAAAGCATTATACAGTGGAGCTTCTTCTTGATTTAATTGATACTCTCTAATCATAGATATTAATTCCACTGTAGATTTCAAGCATTTCTTTTTTCAAAGACATCTCAATTGATTCTTTTTTTGCTGTGGATAAATTTGCATAATCCTTATTAAATAAGTAATGCGGTAAATCGATATCCTTTATTTTCATCTTGGTATGAAATATATTCGCCTGATATACGTTAATATCCGTAGCATCATAGGCTTCCAAAGTCTGTTTGCTGATATAGTCTTGAATTGAAGTAATACTGTGGTCGATAAATATTTTATGACCGTCTTTGTCTCGCGTAAAACCTCTGACCCGATAATCCAAAGTCATAATATCCGATTCAAATTGTGAAATTAAAAAATCTAAAGTATTAAGAGGTGATACTTTGCCGCAAGTTGCAACATCAATATCCACTCTGAAAGTAGAAATGTTTTTGTTAGGATGACTTTCAGGAAAAGTATGTACCGTAAGATGACTTTTATCTAAGTGAGCGTGAATTAAACTTTGACCATCAACGATCCCTAAATTATTCGAATTGTCAATCAAATCATATTCCAATTTGTCATCTGCAATCAATATGTTCACAGATGCGCCCAGAGGCTCATAATCCTGCTTTGAAATATTCAGCACATGAGCGCCGATCATTTCAGTGACTTTTAATAAGATTGAGGTTAGACGTTCAGAATTATATTGCTCATCTATATAAGCTGTATAATCCTCTTTTTCCTGTTTGGTAGCGGCATAACATACATCATAAATATTAAAGCTCAGGCTTTTTGTTAGATTATTAAAGCCATACAACGTGATTTTTTCGCTCAATATTATTACCCCCAACTAAATTTATGTAATAGTTTATCACCTTTATTATGTTTCTTGAACCTATTTAGATTGTCGTTTTAACTCCAAAATAGGATCCATCACAAAATCTCTTTCTCGGAAATACGGATGTGGAATTATTAATTCAGGATGATTGATTTCCAAATCACCGAAAAAGATAATATCAATATCTATCAAACGGGGACCCCATTTCTCAATTCTGCTCCTGCCCATTTTATTTTCAATGTTTTGACAGGCACGCAGCAGTTCAAAAGGTGTGCCTTGATAAAGAAATTCCGTCGCGGCATTGACGAAATCCGGCTGGTCTGTTTTGCCCCATGGCTTTGTCGCAATATAGCTTGAACATCTGAAATGACTGATTCCCGGAATTTGCTGTAAAAACTCCACCGCATCATCCAGTTGTTTAACCGGATCATTCAAATTACTGCCTAAACTCAAATAAACCAGATTATGACGTTTTCTTTGCTGTCTGACTGCCATATAGGCAAAGTCACCTGCAATCGGAGCTTGTGGTTTTTTTAATGTTAAATCAACATTCAAGATTCTTGAATCAAATTTTAAAACTTCTTGAATAATCTCCCCACAGGCAAATTCCAACAAATCAACCTTTGATTGCGCAAAATAATTTTCTAACAGTTGAAAAATCGCAGCATAGTTGACCGTTTTCTCCAAGTCATCCTGTTCCGCGGCTTCTGTGTATCCTAAATCCAGAATCAAATCAACTACAAACTTTTGCCCTCGTTCTTTTTCAAAATCAAATACACCGATATGTGAATTGAATTGAAGGTCTTTTAAGATAATTTGGTACATAAATTCATCTCCAAAATCTGTGTTAAAATTGTGATACCTGATTGCTTAATCTCGAATTAATTGCAAATTCACCTAATTTATATTCTTGAATTTGCCAGGCATCAAAATTTCTCTTAACTGCAAAGCTACATAAATTCAGATACTCATTCGATATGTATAAATCGGTTATAAAGTACTTTTTAACTATATGAGAAGCTAAATTCTTAGTCAATAGATCGAAGGGCTGTAATTCACGAGAAAACAAATTAATTTCTTGAAATATTTCTAATGTTGTAGGTGCAGTGTCATCATAATTGAGATAAGCTAATTTCAGATCAATCAAAATCGGCAGAGCATGACATTCACAGAGCATAATAGACTTCATATCTGTAAGCATCACAAGTTCTTGTTTTTTTGAATCATAACATTCGAAAAATCTATGTCCTGTATATCCACAAATACAATCTCTTGAAACTTTCAGCAAAGTATCTTGCATGTGCTTTTGTACAATTCTTAATCTATTGTTCGTGATCGTGTTTTGCGTCGTATCTTGCGAATTGTTTTGTACTGTTTTTGGATCAGTTTTAAATATTTGCTGAACAGTATTTTTGGTTTTTTTCTGTTCAAGAGCAATTGTATGGTTATAACTATCTACATTAGGGACACTATTTGAAGCCATTTCCAGTTCATCTTGATTTGTTTGATTTATACTAATTTTCGAATTATCAGTTGGACCTTTTGCTTTTATTCGAATACCCTTGCCTTTTAAGCCAGATTCAATTCTCAACCTAATTCGCGGATCAAGCTTGGCTAAGACTCTTTTTCTATTCCGAATCGTCAAATCCTCAATCGATTTTCGACTCAATAAACTGAGCCAAATCAAAGCCAATGCATATTCATGGTGTTGTTGCGTAAATTTACCCGTTTTGAGTTCTGCCGAACTGTAAATTGGAGAAATACCAAACTGATTAAAATTATCCGCTGAAATATTATTCTCCTTGCTCACAATAACGTGCTCAAAATCAATTAAACTAACTCTCCCGACCGAATCGATAATTATATGTTGTGGTTTTAAATCAAGAAAAAACCAATACATTCCGGTAATTGTCTGCAATTTATCAATTAGAACAAGCACATCAAAGATCACTTGATTTATTTTTTCATTAGCTAAATTAACTTCGTTTATATGTTCACCATCAAGCCAAGATAAAATTAAATGGACTTCTTCCTGGTATTTAATTTCTCCCCATATATGGGGAATTCCCTGCATCTGAATTTCGTAAAGGTAACGAATTACCTGTCGATCGGGAAAATCCTTTTTTGGTTTCAAAATAACTTTGGTACCATCTCGTTGCAAGTAGCCACATGCTGATTTGCGACCTGTTTTTTCAATAGCATAAACTTCAAGTTGTGGTATATTCACGACTCTCTCCTGTTATTTTCTTTTAATCATATCTCATTATTAATTAATCTTTGGAGATTTTTTCTGATAAACAATAACAAAATTTAGATTTTCACTATTTTAAAATCTAAAGAAAATAATATTTTAGAACAGAAATTTTTCTCAGAATAAATTGTTGATTAATATTCAATAGCGTATTTGTTAATATTTTTCATATACGCAACGAATATAACCATTTGTCTTAATTCTTAATAAAGCAAAGTGATATCAGCAAACAATTGTTCAAGCTTACGGCATATACTCCAGAAGATTTTAAATTTAACAAACCTTGTATATTATGAAGACATACCGTAAATAATATAAAGAGAGGAATTTTAGATTTTATGAAATGGAGCAAAAGAAAATTTAAGCTGATTGCCTGTGACGTTGATGGAACTCTGGTCCCTGAAGGTAAATATGATCTTGATCCCCGTTTTTATGAAATATTTGATTTAATGCAGAAAAAAGAAATCTTGTTCAGCTTTGTCTCCGGTAGGCAATACAGTGATTTAATTACTCTCGCTCCTGAATTGATCCAAGAAATCATTTATATTGCTGCTAATGGCAGTGTTGTAATAGAAAAAGATAAAATAATTGCTGAAATTCCATTGACCCAACCTGATCCACAACTAATCTGTCATGATATTATTCAATTCGATGACACTGATTATTTTGTTTCAACTGTCAATAATCTCTATGTGAATCCACGTGATCCGGAAATTCGGGACTGGCTGTCGGAAGAACCTAATGTTATATTTATTGATCAAATTAAAGATATTGGAAAAATTGAAGATCAAATTATTAAGGTTTCACTGCAATCTAACCATAAAGACGGAGTAGAGAAGTATTTTTCGTATTTCAAAGATAAGTGGGGACATCTCTGCCGAGTTGAAAGATCAGGCTTTGGCTGGATAGATTTCAATAACAGTGACAAAGGTACAGCCTTGAGCAAATTATCTGCTTTGAAAAATTTTACAATGGAGGATGTCATGGCATTCGGTGACAATTCCAATGATCAAACAATGTTGAAACTCGCCGGTTTTTCCGCTGCTATGTCAGCTTCACATCCTGAAGTTCAAGCTGATGCAGATATCGTGCTTGACGATCCTTATCAATTTTTGCTGGACTATCTGAAAAATTAATTTTATCAACTTAATTTACTAATACTGAAATTATTTAACTGAAAAATCAATTAATATTTTTATGCTGTTTCTTCATTTTTCTTATAAACATATTTCGGTTTGTTTTCTTTTAAAACCGTATCTTCTTTGATAATTACTTTTTCGATATTACCTTTTGAGGGAACCTCATACATGATGTCTAGCATCATGGTTTCCAGAACCGAGCGTAAGCCACGTGCACCAGTTTTCAATTCAAGTGCTTTATCGGCAATAGCTTCAATCGCTTTCTCGGTAAATTCCAATGTTGCACCGTCATAATGCAAGAGCTTTTGATATTGCTTTAGCAGAGCATTGCGCGGTTCTTGGAGAATCTTGATTAAAGCAGCTTTGTCCAAACCTTCAAGAGTCACAATTACCGGAACACGACCGACGAATTCAGGAATTAAGCCAAAACGCAAAAGATCTTCCGGCATAACATGAGTCAAAATTTCTCCGGTTTCTTTTGCTTCGTGTCCTTCAATATTCGCACCGAAACCAATTGATTTCCTACCGATCCGATTCATAATTGTTTTCTCTAAGCCATCAAAGGCGCCGCCTAAAATGAACAAAATATTGGTTGTATCAATTTGCAGAAAATCCTGATGCGGATGTTTGCGCCCGCCTTGCGGAGGAACATTGGCAATCGTGCTTTCAATTATTTTGAGCAAAGATTGCTGAACACCTTCACCGCTAACATCTCTGGTAATTGAGGGATTATCTGAACGACGAGTAATCTTATCAATTTCATCGATATAAATAATACCTTGCTCAGCTTCTTCAATATCATAGTCTGCATTCTGAATTAAACGCAACAGAATATTCTCAACATCTTCGCCGACATAACCGGCTTCGGTCAGAGCCGTTGCATCTGAAATAGCAAAAGGTACATCAAGGATTCTGGCTAAAGTTTGCGCCAACAAAGTTTTGCCGCTACCGGTCGGTCCTAACATTAAGATATTGCTCTTGGATAATTCAACATCATCATCCGGATCGATGTCCAAAGGACTGAAAACTCTTTTGTAATGATTATAAACCGAAACTGCAAGAGTCTTTTTCGCTAAATCCTGTCCTATTACATATTTATCCAATTCGGTCTTAATTTCAGCCGGACTCAACAAAACTTTTTCTTTATGGTCATCTTGATCAGTTTTACTCGGAAAAAATACTTCATCTTCCAAAATTTCATCACATAATCTGACACATTCATTACAAATAAAAACACCCGGACCTG
>JAAYNE010000065.1 GCA_012521015.1 Clostridiaceae bacterium
ATTACCAGATAAGAAAGCGGCCTCTTTATTTTTAATGTTACTTGCACAATTTGATATGCGGCTGATTTTGAAAAAAGCTGTCGGGGGTGTCAGAGCTTTTGGAGCGTACTTGAATGAGCAAATATTTACTAATCAAATTTTTGCAAAAGGCTTTTATTTATAATTGACATCTCTGCTCCCTATCTGATTTTTACGACCTTGCCATCGTGACCACCGTCTCAACATGGAACGATAGGCTCACCTCGATGTCTGGTCTGTATTTTTCATTTTGTCCGTTCGCGGGGATAGGTCGAGCATGGTTTTTATGGGTATTCTCGGTTTTCGGGAACAGGTCAACAGTTTTTGTCTGTTCGTGGGAACAAGTCGATAACAAATTTAAGTCACTAATCACATTTATAGAATTTTATTCTGTGCGAATGATTTCAACAAGTCAGCACTTGGATGATCAGCCAGGGAAACCAGTTTATTTGCTAAAACAACTGGCACAAGTGAATTGTAATATAAATCACATCTTAATGCTGTAACATTGTAAAGTATCGTATGGATATTGATATAATCTTTTATTTGTGGTTCTGCCAATGCTTGCATGTTGGGTATCGTTGCTACGTATACATTGCTATATTCTGATTTAAAAATAAGCTTATGGCCATAATAGGAAGAACTTGCATATGGTTCATTATTTCTTGCTTGTCCAGGAATAATATATTTGTAAATATATTTGTTTCCGAGTAACAAGATTTGTTTTGGAACCATCTTTTTCGATACTTGTTCAGCATGTTCTACAAAAGAACCACTCTTTTCAAGACCAACGACATAAATAGCATGATATTTATTCAAATAGGTCATTAGCTTACGCATAGGTTTGTGAATGTTCGCAGTTTGACCAAAAAAGGCAAGTGGTCCGTCTTTTATAAATAACGTCTCGGACAAAAGGCTTGGTTTAATGGATAACATTTGTTTTATTAAGAATACAATAATAAATTGCTCTACTGTTGTAGACAGGTAACCTAAAACTCCTCCAGCACCAAGTTCATTGTCAATGGCTTCATGAAGACGAAACACATCAGTGAGATATATTTTTCCACCGCAATGTGGACAGGTGATAGTGTATGTAGATGAAAGGTCCTTTGCCTGAATATCAACCCCTTCGCTGCAATACGGGCAAGTTGCTAAATGCCAAGTAACATTTTTAGATGACGAATCGTATTCTTCAAAAATTAGCCACTTCAATGCATCCATAAATCCATTACGTTCTGGCTGAGTACAGAAAAAATCATAAATAGTTTTTCTAACTGAACTAATTAAATCTGGTTCACCATCAAGTGCAATACCCTTTGTTGGCACAACTAGCTTTATTCTTTGAATATTTTGAAGCTTTGAAAAATCATCAGGATCAATAAAAGGTTTTACTTTTAAATCAATTAAATCCTGATGCTTAAAAAACAGCGCTCCAAATTGAAAAAAAGCAATAGTAGAGGATGGGAATTCTTCTTTTACAAAAACATTAGTATAACCACCATCAATTGCTATGATGTTTTTTATGGGATTATTGGAAGGCACCTCAAGCATATGGATTTTCATGTCAGCATCATCGACATCATCTTGATAAGGAGGTATTTTGCATTTTGTGAGAAATGATTGTACTTCAACATCATTGATGATATTCGTATGTGCTGTTTTACTTGCTCTTTCGAATGGTTTATTTGAAAAGCCGTTTCCATAACTCATAGATTTAATCTCCTTGTGCAGTAAATCTGTCAACTTGCACTGGAACGACAAAAGCATTTGAGTATGTCTTCATACGAATAAAGCCTTTATCACTTCCAGAACTGTATCGAATTAAACTATCACAAAAATCTTCGAAATCGTAGAATTTTCTCAATTCCTTTAATTCATCATCATTGTTTAGGTGGGCGATAAACCAGTTTTGTGTGTTCTTTAATATATTTGATGAGATGGAACTTACTTCTTGTGTTGCATAAATTAATCCGATGTTTAATTTTGCGCCTTCCTTTGCAATCCGATTGTATACTCGGCTCAAATCCTTATCATCCTTTTG